>NZ_FNGO01000005.1 GCF_900103135.1 Halarsenatibacter silvermanii
ATCTTAGCTGTCCGTTCCTTTGAAGCTCTCTTCTTAAACTCTCAATAGATTCGTGTTCAAATACTATTCCTGCCAGAATTGAATTCCACATTCCTCTGATGGGATTATCGTTCCTGCCGTGTTTTCTCTTTCTTTCAAGATGCCTCATCAGCTTTTCGTCAGGTAAAATCTCCATCACCAGTTTTAGTCTTGCTAAATCTCCCAAATCTTCACATTCACGGTAGCCAAATAGTCTTTTATTTGGTATAATAGCCATAGGGTGAAATTCCTCCTTTTCTGTTTTGGTGATTTCGCTCATTACCATTATATCAAGAATTAGGAGGAATTTCACCCCTTACTTATTTGTTTGGGGTCAATGTTTTTGCTATCTACTTTATCCTTCTCTAATCACCCTATATTCCACTACTTCTGGGGTAAATTGATTTTACTGCCTCGGCTTTTCCCCTTCATGCCATAGCTCATTTCTATCGAAAAAAAGCTCTTATTCAATGCAGAAAATGTCTGGTTCCGGTGAAGACCATCCTGATGCCGGCTTTTTTGCAGGCTTTTTTAATTTCTTCATCCCTTACCGAGCCTCCGGGCTGAATTATAGTTTTAATGCCCAGTTCATCGGCCTCCTGAACCGCATCGGGAAAAGGAAAGAAAGCATCCGAGGCCAGCACTCCCCCTCGCTGTCTGCCGGAAGCTTTTCTGCCGGCCATATGAAGTGCATCTATGCGGCTCATCTGTCCTGCTCCAACACCTACAACGGCATCATCCCGGGCCAGAACAATCGCGTTCGATTTGACGTGCTTGACTGCTCTCCAGGAAAACAATAACTCATCGATTTCTTCCTCATCGAGATCTTCTCCCACCACAACCTCGAGATCATCCGCGTCTAATCGTTTTTCATCCTTTTCCTGAACCAAAAATCCCCCGGGTATAATGGAGATGTCAAGATCAGGACCTTTTTCAGCAAATTCTTCCAGCTCCAGCAGACGGATATCCTCCCAGCGATCACTGAGAATTTCCACCGCTCCGGCGGTAAACTCCGGAGCTACAACCACTTCCAAAAATTTTCTGCCTCCGGACATCTCCCGGGCCACAGATTCAGTGATCTGTCTGTTGATACCTGCTATACCCCCATAGGCCGATTGAGGATCTCCAGCATATGCTCTCCTGAAAGCCACCACAGATGAGCTGGCTGCTGCCAGCCCGCAGGGATTTGTGTGTTTGATAATCGCAGCAGCAGCCCTCTCCGGAAACTCCTGAATCACTGACAGAGCAGCGGCTGCATCCTTCATATTATTATAAGACAACTCCTGCCCGTTGAGCTGTTCGGCATTGAGCAGATTTGCCCCTCGAGCAAAATCTTCTTTCCGACCGGAAGCAAAAAGAGCAGCCTCCTGATGGGGATTTTCACCGTATCTGAGGTCTTTTTGTTTTTTTCCGGAGATAAAAACAAAATCAGACATCTCATCATCTTCATTAGACCAGGCGGGAAAATCCCTGGATATGCCGGCATCATAATGAGTGGATATTTGAAAAGCTTTTTGAGCCATGTCCTTTCGCAGAGACTCGTCTGGCCCCCCTTTTTCAAGCTCGTCTATAAATCTCTGATAACAGGAGGGTTCCGGTAAAACTGTAACATCCTGATAATTTTTAGCAGCCGCCCGGATTAAACTTATACCGCCAATATCGATCATCTCGGCTGCCTGAGCGGTATCTGTGGGGTCGGATTCGATCTGTTCGAAAAAAGGATAGAGATTACATACGACAAGGTCTATGGGAGCTATGTTCTCATCCTGCAGGTCTTTCATATCCTCCTCTTCTTCTCTGCGAGCTAAAATTCCAGCAAAAAGCCGGGGGTGCAGTGTTTTAACCCGCCCGGAGAGCAGTTCGGGACTGCCGGTATATTCCACAACCCGGGTCACCTGAAATCCTTCCTCTTCCAGATGATCTGCAGTCCCTCCAGTAGCGATCAATTCTACATCATTCTCAGTCAGCGCACCAGCCAATTCAGCCAGCCCGCTCTTATCCCAGACACTCACCAATGCTCTGCTAATTTCAGTCAAAATTATCATTCCTCCAGCCTTTACAAACGATTATATTGATAAAGTTGAAATTGTTTAGTCTATATTATTTTATTCCCGATCAAATATAATATTCCTTTATACTGTGATATGATATAACTTTTTGGCGGCTGTGATAATTCAAACGTAAAATTTTTCGCCTAATATGTTGACAGCCATGAATTTTATGGTATAATTGTATTTGTAATGCCGAGGTGGCGGAACTGGCAGACGCGCAGCGTTGAGGGCGCTGTGGGCAGTATTGCCTGTGTGGGTTCGAATCCCACCCTCGGCACCATTTTTATTTTGTTTTTCTAACTGTAAGGATTGTATTCTTCACTTCCACTCTCAACCGATTCTTCTCCTAATATCAACTTCTCTTTTAATTCATCGAGATCTTTCTGGCTTTTACCAGCCTTCCATCCTCTCATAACTCCCACCATCCCGACAAGAAATCCAGCGGTCATCAGCGTAAAACTGATGAAATTTTTCAAAAAGGTTGAGTTCATCAGGCTGATCACCATACCTAAAGCCAAAAGCCACCCTGATATCATCAAAAATGATGCCAGCAGCAGAATATATTTCAATTTATAGTTCAACATCTTCCGGCTGCCTCCCTTCTCTATAGAGCCAGCAGGATACACTGCGCTCCTGTGATATCTCAAATTCCGGTGGTATTTCTGTACGGCAGACTTCATCTATGAGATACCGGCAGCGAGGATGAAATCTGCAGCCTGCCGGAGGGTCCATCAGACTGGGAGGTTCTCCCGGCGGCACTTCTTTTAATCTCTCAGCGTTGGCAGCATCAGGTTCAGATATAGCCTCCAAAAGTGCCATGGTATAAGGATGAGCCGGGTTTTTGAGCAGCTTTACAACTGGAGATTTTTCCACGATCATGCCTCCATACATAACTAATATCCTGCTGGAAAAATACCTGACGGTTGAAAGATCATGTGTTATATAAATTACAGCCAGATCGCGTTCTTTCTGTATCTTCTCTATCAATTCCAGAATTTCAACCCTGACCGAAGCATCAAGCATCGACACCGGCTCATCAGCCAGCAGAAGATCAGGATTTAAAACCAGCGAACGAGCCAGCACCACCCGCTGCTGCTGCCCCCCGCTCAACATATGGGGGAATTTCCCCAGATAATCCCCGGTAGGAGTCAATTTTAGCTCCTGCATGACTCTTTCTATCCTGGATATTCTTTCACTCCTATCCTTTATTCCATTGACTATCATAGGCTCCTCGAGTATGCGCTGTATGCTCATAAAAGGGGGCAGAGCACTATAGGGATCCTGCTGAACAAAACCCGTTTTTCCCTGATAGGATTTCATGATTTCTTCATCGTCAAAATCTAAAATTTTACCTCTGAATTTTATTTTTCCTTCTCTGGGACTGTGAATGCCGAGAATAGTTTTGGCCAGACTGCTTTTGCCGCAGCCCGATTCTCCTACCAGAGAAACGCTTTCCCCTTCTTCTATCTCCAGATCGACACCATCAACAGCCCTGACATATCCCTCGTGCAAAAACCCCCATTTTTTTATTTCAAAATAGGTGTGAAGATCTTCAACTTCCAGCACGGTTTGTTTATCCGTCTGTTTTCTGAGTTCAGTCATTCATCAACACTCCTCATACAGCCAGCATCTGACAAAATGATTTTTTTCGGGCTTAAACACAAAGGGTTCTTCGCTGCAGGCTGCAAACGACCGCGGACACCTTTCTAAAAACCGACAGCCGGCAGGAGGATTTAAAAGACTGGGAGGCTGGCCGGGTATATAACCGAGAGAATCATCATCAGCTTTGAGAGTGGGAACGCTTTCCATAAGGCTTTTCGAATAAGGATGTCGGGGGGTATCAAAAAAGTTTTGAGAATCGGTAAATTCGACTATCTGCCCGGCGTACATAACAGCTGCCATGTCGGCTATCTCACTGGAGGTGCTGACATCATGGGTGATGAGAATAAAACTTATATCAATTCTGTTTTTAATCTCGGTTAAAACATTCATTATATTGGCCTGAGTGAGCATATCCAGAGCCGAAGTGGGTTCATCCATAATTATAATATCCGGATCGGTAATAAGAGACATGGCCAGCGCTACCCTCTGTTTCATGCCTCCACTGAGCTCAAAGGGATATCTGCTCAAAAAATCTGCGGGTATTCCCACCAGATCAAAAGTCTCCTCCACCTTTTCTCTGGCCTCCTGACGATCTTCTGCCAGCTCGTGGACAAACAGGGGCTCAGCAACCTGGTCAAATATGCTGACCACTGGATTTAAAGCGTTCATGGCCCCCTGAGGAACCAGAGCAGCTCTTATCCAGCGCACCTCCCGGCGGAACTTTTCATCGTTATAGCCCATAATATTCTCGCCCTTTAATCTGCATACACCCTTATAAAGTTCAACATTTTTGGGCAGAAGTCTCAGAATTGCAGAACCCAGAGAGGTTTTACCACACCCGGATTCCCCCACTATCACCATACTTTTGCCCTTTTCCAGAGAAAAACTCACTCCATCAACCGCCTGCACAATCCCCTCTCCGGTCTTGTAATAAAGAAAGAGATCTTTTACTTCCAGTATCATGTCCTTTTCCCAATTCACCAGCTATTCCTCCCTCAATCTGGGATTCATAATTCTGTCCAGAGCAAAACCGGTCAGTGCAAAACTCAAACCGATAATCATCAACAGGGCCGCAGGCTGTAAAACCCAGTAATACTCCCCGAGATAGAGAGCTCCTTCGCTAAAGGCATCGTTGAGCACTTTGCCCAGTGTGGGCAGGACCGGATCTCCCAATCCCAGCATGGCCAGAGTGGCTTCCAGAAATACATAGGTGGGAATAGCCGTTATAAATTGAGGGATCAAAAAAGGTATAACTTTGGGAACCATATATAAAAATATCAGCCTTTTCTGACTGGAGCCATAGGATAAACCTGCCTCAATATAGGGTTCTTCTTTGATTGAAAGAAACATGGAGCGATAGGTGAAATAATAGGAGCTAAACACACCTTTTAAAATCAATATGCCGCCCATTACCCATAGGCTGCGGGAATATAGCATACCCACCAGAATCAATAAGACAAGATTAGAAATTACGAGATTGACCTGGGTTAATCTCTGACAGATCCAGTCAGGCCAGCTTCTAAACCAGGTCGCCACAGCAGCCACCAGCAGAGTTGATACATTGGCACCTACAGCTATCGCCGCTCCAAAGACCAGCGCCACAGGCAGCCCCCAGAGCAGCCCTATCTTCAGCTCGCGCCTGCGATGATCGGTTCCAAATAACCCATGCACCTGACCATAAGATACCATTTTCGCTTCTATCTCCGCCTCCTCTTCGAAGAGATAACCACTGATTCTCAGAGTATACTCACCTTTGAGCGGCTCCGGAGTATCTGCTTCCCGGTCCAGAAAGAGTCCGAGGCGGGGCGAATAATCGAATTTTTCCTCCAGTTCACCAGCGCTGCTGAGTCTGAAATTGTATTCATCTCCGATAGAAAAACTGTCGGTTTTATAACTGCGGCCGTCCGGTGTTTCCCAGGCTACATTTACGTGCGGTCGGGTTTCTTCATAATCGGCTGTAAAAAAGAGACTCAACTCGCTCGGGAAGCCATCATATTGATAATCATAAGGTATTTCTATCATGAACTCCGCTGCACCCTCGATATCTTCCCTGCTTTTGAACTCGGGATTTTCTCTGGTATCGATTGTATCGGTTCGGGGAATATCCTCCGCTGAAAACCAGTCATAATATATTGGCCTCGCCCGCCGCGGTGTTTCCTGCCAGACATCTCCTCCCCTCCAGAGGAGGACAGCCTCTTCATAGGGAATAAAAATAACCACAGCAATAGATATCAGAATCAATAATAAAATCAGTGCCAGCCCGACCATAGCGGAGGGATATTCTTTAATCTCTTTTAGCTGCTGTTTCAATCTCTGCATCAGCCAATCCCTCCTGATTCAGATCCTACCCTCACCCGGGGATCTAACACGGCGTAAAGAATATCCAGAAGAAAAAGAGTGAGAGCCAGCAGATAGGCATAAATTACCATAGCTCCTACAACTACCGGAACATCAAAAAGCCCGATAGCTTCATAAATCATCCTGCCCAACCCCGGCCAATTAAATACCTGCTCCAGCAGAACATTACCCATGAATAGACCGATCACGGCCATCATGAAGTTTGTTAGGATAGGAGGTATAGTAGGTCGAAGGATATATTTTCTCTCCAGCTCGCGGTCGGGAAGACCTTTAGCTTTGCCTATCTGCACATAATCCTCCTGCGAATAAATAAGAAAAAAGGTGCGATATTGATAGATGCTGATAAAAAACATCGACATCACACTGGCCATTACCGGAAGGATCAGATGGCGCAGCACGCTCAGCACATAAGCCCCCGTTTTTTGAGGCGGCGGTGCATCTACCATGCCTCCGTAGGGCAAAACCCCAAGAACTGCTGCAAAGATCAGGATAAGAAAAATCCCGTAAAACCAGCTGGGGGCTGCCGAAGTCGGGGCCAGAACTATTAGAATCCTGTCGACCAGGCTGCCGTATTTTCTGGACAAAATCAGAGAAATGAATATTGATGAGAAAAATAACAAAAGAAAAGACGATCCCATTAAAAGCAGGGTGGGAGGAAGTCTTTCCAGTATTATCAATCTCACTCTGCGTGAGCCGGCATCGCTGGTCAGCTGCTCAGCTCTGCCCAGATCCAGAGTGACAGCGTCTCTGAGGTAATAAAAACTCCTTATAATGAATGGTTCATCCAGCCCCAACCGCTGCCTTTCCCGTTCTACCAGCTGCTCCTCAAATTCTCTCCTGCGTTCGGCTGACCAGTCAGCCATTTCATCGGACATAGCACGCATCTGCTGGCCGACCTGTTCTCTTATCTGAGCCTCGCGAATATCATCAACTGCCCCTCCCATATTGGCAACCAGGATCAAAATATATACTCCCACCACTGCTGTCACCAGCAGAATCGCAAGGCGCAGCAGGAGATATCTGCCAATCCGGGAAATTTCGCTCCCGGCTTTTTGCGATTCCTCCTTCACTGATTTATCCCTCCACTTGTCATCATTTATTCCACACTCACAAATTCCAGCCTGCTGATTACGGGTGAGGCTATCTCATAGGTGGAAACAACGACCTCAAGTCGGCTCGAGCCTGTTATCAGTTCATCTGTTTTTTCTGCCGGTATTTCCAGCTCCCACCTGCCCGGTTCTATCTCTGTGAAGTGATCTCCTTCTGCCACCAGATTATCTCTCTCATCAAACAATAGATAGGTCATTTCCCTGAGTTCCTCTGCCGGATAGGGAGAGTCTTCATGAGTTAATTCCAGCTCAAATTCTGCCGCCTCACCGATATCGACCATATCCGGGGCTGAAATTTCAATTCGAGGAACCATCGGTTCT
This sequence comes from Halarsenatibacter silvermanii, assembly GCF_900103135.1. Classification (NCBI taxonomy): domain Bacteria; kingdom Bacillati; phylum Bacillota; class Clostridia; order Halanaerobiales; family Halarsenatibacteraceae; genus Halarsenatibacter; species Halarsenatibacter silvermanii. Next base: position 7,460 of record NZ_FNGO01000005.1, read on the forward strand.
TCGAAAAACTCCCATCTATCCGCTCGATAAGGATAATCCTCAAATCTTTCCAGCTCCACCATACCCTCCACCGGATGAGCTGCCTCGAGATAATAAGGACCTGTGCCAATCCAGAAATGACCTTTATCTTCATACCAATTGTGCAGATTTTCATAACGCCTTTCAGCCTCTTTTTCATCTATAAATTCTCCCAGAGTATTCTCATAAGGTATATAGTTATCATCCTTCATCCATTCCAGCTGTTCTTTGATATATTCGAGGCTGGGGCCTCCTACATAGTTAGCATGCTCGATTTCCAGGGCATCAGCTTTTGCTGAAGTGTGAGCGATCAGCTCCTCGGCTTCTGCTCTAAAAGCAGCGTTCATGTTATGCCAGGCCCCGGAACCCTGATTCCAGAGAGGAAAACCGGAAGGAATGTACAATTCAGCGTCGAGATAATAAAGATCTGAATAATAATCTATTATCAGGGGATCTTCTTCAACAATTTTAAATCCCAAAAAGGTGTCCATGAAACTCTGATAGTCAGTTACTTTGGATTCATCATAAATATCGCTTTCCTCAGAGGCCCGATCAGCAAGCTCTATAAAATTCCAGACGACATCTGCCGCCGAAAATTCGCTGCCGTCATGCCAGTATATATCAGTGTCCCCGGGATATTTGGTGCGCACTCTTCTTTTAGCCCGGGGCAGCTCTTCAAATTCCTCACCCGCTGTTATAAATCGCTCTTCCTCTGCGTCCCATTCATACCAGGCATCTTCGGGAACCTGATTATCCTCCGGCTTTACTCTTTCCAAATCTACCCAATCCAGATTTTGTTCTACGGGCAAATCTTCCTGTATATAAACCTCGGCCTCGGAAAAGTTTTTGGGGTAATGCAGACCGGTATAGGGATCTACAGTATACCCTCCTTCAGAGGTGGCCCTTATCAGCATCATATCAAAAATCCAGTTGCTGCCGTCGGTAGGATTCCAGGGCTGGGTCAAAATAGAAGGCTGTGAGACCTCCACTGTTCCCCCTGGACTATCCTCGCTTTTTAGAGTATGAGCCCAGAGCCAGGCACCCGAAAGCCCGCCGGCATAATCATGCACCAGCTGAATCTCCTCGCGCAGAGGACTGAAAGATATACTGTCAGTAAGCCAGATCCGCTTGGCGTTACTCATCGAACCCCATAATGCTTTTTCGAATAACTTTTCTCTTTCTTCCAGTGAGCTGAAATCCCTCTGACTCAGGCGAAGATAGGCCTCATCCAGTTCTTCCGGAGGATCGTATTCCTGATAAAGAGGAGTTCCCAGACCCCGATCGGTGAAGAAAAAATCAAAATCAGCACCTTCATCCCGGCTGACAACTGTGCTGATCCAGGCTCCGGTATAAAAACTCCACTCTCCGGCATGGGGATTACCTGTCATCCATATAGGCGATGCTTCATCTGATGTAACGTACCTGCGTTCCACCTCAAAACCTTCATCCTCCAGCAAATTGGCAGTATAATCTCCGATCTCATGCCTTTCATCTTCCGTCCTTATCAGACCGGTTAAGGTCACCGGCTCCCCCTGATAATGCCAGTCTCCTTCGACTTTTTCCGCTCCCATAGCAAGCATCTCTTCCTCTATTCTCTCCGAGGCCCTATCGGGATCATGACTGTATTCAACCTCTATCTCCCGCTGGGTGGAAATGTGGCGGGAATAATCCATAAAAGCAGTGCCCAGCATCGTGTATTTTGATTCAGCCAGTCCTCCGTAAATTTCATCGACTATATACTCACGGTCCACCAGCCAGTTTAGGGCCTCGCGAAAACGAGGCCGGGCGAAAGGATTTAACTCGCCGGTGGCCTCAAAATAGGGTTCTTCGGGAGTTCCTGCCGGATTTAAAGTCAGCTCTTCATAGGACCCATAATTTTCGATATAATCGAGCTCTTCAGCTTCCTGCACTCTTTCTTTTAGATCCGATCGTGATAAAGCCTGGGCAAATATATCTATTTCTCCATCTCTCAGCCGGGTTATAGCCTCGGCAGGATCTTCAATTTCTGTGGCCAGGATAGAATCAAGCCATCCTCCCTGCGGCACCTCTTCTTGCGCCCTGGCTTCCGGAACAGCGGAAAATAATAAAGCTGCTAATATCAGCATAATAATTATCGAGCGATAATTTTTATCCATGCATTTTCACACCCCTGTATAATTTGCACTCAATCGGTGCTGGATATGGCGGCTCCGATAGCCGTTGAAAATTCAGCTTTCTCCGGAAAGTGAAATTCAACCGGTGATAGTTTGGTCTGTTTTAACATCTTCAAAACTTCCCGGCCTATCTTCATCTGGGCAAGCTTGCCGGTCAAAACAACATCATTCAATTCCATATTGCGAGCAGCAAAAACAGCCATCATTCCTACAGTTTGATAGACCAGATTGATGATACCCAGAGCATAATCTTCATCATCGGCATCTTTTTTTAGATTGCCAAAATTTGAGGCGGTTATATTTTTATTTAGACCTGTTATGTTATCCATGGTTATATCACCGACAGTGAGGTCCACCTGTGATAGATCTCCCTTCTCTGCCAGCTCTATCAGTTTTTCATAATCGTCTGTACCCATTATGGCATCTCCCAGACCGACCAGAGTTCCTCCTCCCACGCCGGTGCCGCCGAGATGCTTAATTTCACCTCTGTCATAATGAACTATGGCAGTTCCAGTTCCCAGGCTTACAATTACAGCTCTTTCCAGGGAGGTTAAATATGCCCCACCTGATCCAACCGCCTGAAATTCGTCGATTCTCCTGGTCTCCAGATGAAACAGGTCTTTATTTACATAGGAAGCTCCTACGCCGGTGATTGCCACATGATCAATGCTTTCAAGGCTTAAATCATGTTTATTGATGTATTTTCCCAGCGCTCCGGCAGCAGACGTCAGGGGATCGCTGGCTTCCACATTTAAAAAACCGCAGACCTCATCATCCTTAAAGCCTATTATGTCCGTTGTGCTGCCGCCTATGTCAATTCCCAGTATCAATGTCTTCGCCTCCCAAAAAATTGATTGATGTCCCTCTCCTGTTCTATCATATTTCTCTGCTTTACCAGCAGCCTTCGATTTCCCTTCCACATTCAGAACAGTTTCCATCTGCAAGTCTTTTTTCAAAAATCTGATGCTGGCGTCGGCTGATAAGCAGGTTATCACAGCCGGGGCAAAAAGTTGAATTAGCATCATGACCAGATACATTTCCTATATAAACGTAATTAAGGCCTATATCCAGGACCGTCTCTCTCATTTTTTCCAGCCTGTCCACAGAAACCGGTTCCAAATTTTCTTGCTGATAGGCCGGCATGGCCCTGTTTAGATGCAGCGGCACCTCCTGTCCGGAGTTTTCAACCAGCCAGGCGGCCATATCTTTTACTTCTTCCAAACTGTCATTAATTTCGGGTATGACCAGATAAATTATTTCCATCCAGATCTCATCTTCTGCTTCTATAACATTCCTGACAGTTTCCTGCACTGGCCTGAGCTTTCCCCGGGCACAATCGCTGTAAGCTTTTTCGCTGAAACCTTTAAAATCGACAATTAGACCATCAATATATTTCAAAAGCTGTCTGAGAGGGGGCTTTTTTATTGCTCCGTTGGTATGAACGATAGTTTTGATATTTTGCTTTTGAGCCAGGCCAGCGGTGTCTATTAGATACTCATAGTTTATGATCGGTTCATTATATGTGAAAGATATGATCTCCAGACCTTCTTCTCTGACCTTTTCCACCAGATCACCGGGCCGAATTCTGGTAACCTCCTGAACTCTGACAGGATCTTTCTGGGAAAGATGCCAGTTATGACAGAATGAACAGTGAAAATTACATCCTATACAGCCCACAGAAATCATCCCGGATCCCGGTTTAAAATGATACAGGGGTTCTTTTTCTACGGGATCGGTATTGATAACAGCCGGCCGATTGTAGTTGGCACAGATCAATTTGCCGCTCCTGTTTTCGCGGGTACGGCAAAATCCTCTGCTGCCCTCTTCAATTAAACATTCTCTAAAACAAAGCTGACAGCGCACCCTGTTCTCAGCCAGCATTTCATAATAACAGGCCTCATTTTCCGCCTCTTTATAAGCACATCCGGATATGCCGTCAGACACATTATCTTTTTCTTTCATCCCGCTCTGCCCCCCAGGAATATAATACCACTGGAATTTTGTGTTTAAAGTTTCTATGAAATTAATAGCCCTGTTATTCGCAGGATAAATCTATCACCATTCCTCGTAATGCACTTTTTTTTCGTCAAATCGGTCAACTTCTCCGCTTTCTCGGGCCGGATATCCGATGGAGATAACGTTGAGAGGAACAATATGATCGGGCAGATTTAATAAATCTGCTATGCCTTCGATCCTTTCCCGGCGGGGATATACGCCCAGCCAGACTGCACCCAGACCCAAATTTTCGGCCATTAAAAGCAAATTCTGAGTGGCCGCCGAGCAATCCTGAACCCAGTAAGTATCACCTTTCTTTCTATCACCACATACGGAGATGGCCAGCTGCGCATCTTCCAGCATATAAGAATGAGGATGGATCTTCATGATTTTTTCCATGATCTCGTCTGACCTGATGACAACAAAATGCCAGGGCTGCCTGTTATTGGCTGAAGGAGCTGATTTGGCAGCTTTTATCATTTCGTCTACTGAACTTTTGTCGACCTCTCCGTCCTCATAACTTCTTATGCTTCTTCTCTGGAAGAGCACTTTCTCAAAATCCACAACGAGAAACCCCCTTTATTTTATTGCTTATTAATAAATTGAACACCGATAACAGATTTCCTGCCGAGCCGGTTAAATATTGAAAGTACAAAATCAGTTTGATATAATAAGCAGTAGTTACATAATTAACAATACCCTCTTTGCGCTAATTTAAGATTCCTAAAATTAAAAGGAACTGAAAAAGGAGCATTAATTATGTACAGGATGTACAGGCCGAGAGCTATTTTTGCATTTTTTCTGGTTTTGGCTTTCTGGTTCCTGCTCAGCGGCAACTTTTCCATCTATAATCTTATTCTGGGTGCTGCTGTCAGTTTTGTCACTGTTTTATTTTTTCTAAATTATTTGCTTCATCAGCCGGTTAGGCCGATCGGTTTTTTGGGGTATATGCGTAAACTCATTCTTGTGATTTTATTTGTTCCCGTTTTTATCTTCCAGGCTTATAAGGCTTCTCTCCAGGTTTTAAAACTCATCTTCTTTCCTTCTAAAATATCTCCCGGGATTGTTAGAATAAAAACTGATGCTCCTACTGTTTCAGCTGTGAGCATGCTTGCTAATTTGATCACACTCACTCCCGGCACAATAACGCTTGATTACGATGACGAGGGAAATCATTATTACATACACTGGATTCAGGTGACAACTCATGATAGGGAAGAGATGAGAGAGATCATCATCGGTGCCTTTGAGCCCTGGATAAACCGGATATTCGGTTGAAATTTTTTTATGATCAAGAAAAAATCTGCTCGAAAATAATTCTGGGAGAGGTATTTTTATAATGTTAGAATTAATCATTTTTTTGATTTTATTATCAGCCACCATTTCATTTTATCGAGTGATAAAAGGTCCTTCGGTGCTCGATCGGATAGCTGCAGTCAGCGCAATCGGTATTATGATGCTGATCATATTGGTTATTATGGGTGTTTTCTTCTCCCGAGAAATATATCTCGATGTTGCTCTGGTTTACGGACTGCTGCTTTTCATCGATATACTCGTTATGGCTAAATACTTCGGCAGTCCCAAAAAAAGGAGGGAGTCGGAATCGGATTCTTAAACCCGCTTACCACGGCATTATATTACATTCTGACCTTCAGCGGAGCATTATTCTTTCTGGCCACCGGTGTAGCTCTGGTTAAATTTCCGGATTTTTACAGCAGGATGCATGCCAGCTCAAAATGTCTGGTGGGTGGGGGCGTATCTCTGCTGCTGGCCTTTATATTTAAAGAGGGTTATTCTCCGGTAACCTTTCGTTTAATCGTACTAATAATATTTTTGCTGATTACCAACCCTGTTGTATCTCATGCCCTGACAAAATCTGCTTACCAGATCGGAGTTATACCGGATAATATAATTGTCGATGATCTCAGTGAGAGGGGCAATCACAATGAATGATCTTATCTTTTATTTTCTGCTGCTGCTGCTGGTCATGGCTGCTGGATATGCTTTGTTTTCCAGGAATCTGCTCAATTCAGTGGTAACTTTGAGTATATTTAGCGGTCTGCTGGTGGTGATACTCATCGCTCTCCAGGCTCCCGATGTAGCTCTGGCAGAGGCAGTAATTTCTGCTGGAATTATGACCAGCTTTTTTATTATCACCATCAGCAAAACGGGGGGAGCAGAATGAACAAACACAAAATCACCAGCTTGATTTTAGTATCGGCGCTGGGAATCGTCATAATGACAACTTTTTATTACATAAACAATATCGAAATAGAAAGCTTTCTGGCAAATTATTATGTGGATGGCGGGGTAGAGGAAACTGGCGCCATAAATCTTGTGACAGCCGTGCTTTTTGATTACAGAGCTTTTGATACCCTCGGTGAGGCAACTGTAATATTCACGGCAGCCTCGGCTGTTGCCATGCTTATTCCTAAAAAACACACAGCCATGCTCCGCACTGAATTCACAGCAATTGTGCATCGAACTATTGCTCTCGTACTCCCATTTTTCTTCCTTATAAGTCTGCACCTTATATTCAACGGCCATCTCTCGCCGGGAGGCGGTTTTACCGGAGGAGTCGTCATTAGCGCTGCCGTTATATGCATCATCTTCACCTATGGTTTTCTTTACATGGAGAGAAGAATAACTATTGAAGGCCTTTCTCTGGTCGAGGATTTAGGCGCTCTGGCCCTTTTGCTTCTGGGTATCGCAGGAATAGCTATGAGCAGTCATTTTTTCTCCAGTGCTCAGGCAGGTTTTTACCTGGGCAACCCGGGTGAATTATTGAGTGCCGGAATCATGCCCCTGGCCAATCTGGCCGTTGGTGCCAAGGTTGGAGCAGGATTGAGTATAATATTTATCGCGCTGGCAAAGGAGGAATGAATGTTGTTACCGGTATATTTTGTTGTCACCCTGCTCATCTGCATGGGTTTATACACTGTTTTGACAAGAAGCAACATGATTAAAATAGTTGTGGGTATTAGCATTATAGAATCTTCGATAATACTGCTGCTGGGTGTCATGGCCTATGTGCCCGAAGGTACCGCACCTGTTCTCGACCAGAGTTATGAGGTGGTTGTTGACCCTCTGCCTCACGCCCTGGCTCTAACAGCTATCGTTATAAATGCAAGTACGACTGCTATTATGCTCGCTTTGGTGATTAAATTATATGAGCATTACCAGACTCTTAACATACATGAGATTACAGAACTGCGTGGCTGACATCCCAAAAAAATCCCGCTGAGTGGTTCTTTTTATATCAATCTGGTTGATAGACAGGAGGTAACTATGGAAGCGACAATTGACCTGGCCATCTGGATTATAATCATACCTTTATTCGTCGGTTTTGCCAGTGGTGTTGTACATCATTTCAAAAAATCTCTGCTGACTCCCTTTGTTCTGACTGCAGGATTTGGTTATTTTTTGCTTGTACTCACACATCTGATTTTTAGAGATCAGCTGCCCTATGTTTATAACCTGGGAGAATGGGGCAGGGATGTTGCTATTAATCTGGCAATAGATGATTTTACCATGGTTATGCTCATATTGCTGGCTGTAATAGTTTTGCTGGTAACTATCTATTCCAGCGTAACTATAGACAAAAAAAGAGGCAAGTTTTTTCTTCTCTTCAATATATTGATAGTCGGGGTTTCGGGTATGGTGATGACATCTGATCTGTTTAACCTGTATGTATTTTTTGAAATCACCTCGATAAGTTCTTACAGCCTGGTGGCCTTTAATGATGAGCATTTCAGCATAGAAGCAGCTTATAAATATCTGATAATAGGGACAATAAGTGGGGTCTTTTTGCTGCTGGCGATAGTGCTGACCTATCAGGCTACCGGCACTCTAAATATGGCTCTGATCCCGGATAAACTGGCCGGAGTTAATCCCACCGTACAGCAGGCTCTGCTCAGCTTTTACGTTATTGGACTGGGCGTAAAGTTTGCCATGGTCCCTCTTCATACATGGCTTCCAGATGCTTATGTGGGAGCCCCGATTGCCTATAATGTCCTCTCTTCCGGGTTGATCATAAAAGCCTGCTTTTTTGCTCTGATGAGGGTAATTTACATATTTTTTGGCATCGAATTTTTGCAGGAATTTTCCCTGAATACTATTATGAGTTACTGGGGAGCTGTTACCATAATCTTCGGACATTCAGTGGCTTACCGTCAGTCCAATGTCAAACGCATAATGGGTTATTCTACCATTGCCCAGATTGGTTATATCATGGTAGCGTTTGGCCTGGGAACAGCAGCCGGCATAATAGCCGGGAGTTTCCATCTTATCAACCACGCTATAATGAAAAGCACGATATTTTTTGCCTCCGGAAATATGGCCAAAATATCAGGGGGTTATGAACTCGAAGACTTCAAAGGAATCGGCGGTGTCATGCCCAAAACCTCACTGCTATTTGTGTTGATTTTGCTGGCCCTGGTAGGTCTTCCTCCTTTTAATGGCTTTGTCAGTAAATGGATGATTCTCGAAGCTTCAGCCGAAGCTGAATATTATTTCCCTGCGCTTATGGTGATTGTCGGAAGCGTGATATCACTGGGGTATTATCTCGGTATTATTCGATCTATTTTTACCAGTCCCGAAGTTGATATTGACAGGCTGGAGCTGCCGGAATTTACAATTTCTGAAGAACTGCCGCCATTTTTTCTGGGGGGAGTTTGTGTCATCACCGGTATTCTGCCGATGATTGTTCTCAATATCATAGATGGCGCCCCTCAGTTTCTGCTGGAAAGGGCCAACTTCATAACATTAATTCTGGGGGGAGGTTGATAACATGATAAATCCTGGTTTTTTCTTTATAATAGCCGGTATTTTCAGCTATTTTATAGACAAAAATAAAAAACTTTTCATTCTGGCCACGGTTACCAGTTTAACAGCCATGTATTATATAATATTCGGCATCACATTCGGCAGAATTCCTTTCTATGAATCTCTCCTGGTTTTTGAATTTATGGATCTCGAACTGGTACTTTTCAGGGTTAATTCAATCTCAAGAACGGTTTCTATAATATTCGTGTTGTTCGGCTACAGCGGTTTCATATACTCATACCGGCTGGCCAGCAAAAAATTCTTCCTGATCTCTTTACTGCTGGTGGGTTTTTCGGTCTCACTTCTTTATGTGGGAGATCTATTCTCTTTTTTCGTATTATGGGAATTGATGAATATAGCTACCTTTTTCCTGGTTTATGATATGTCGGATGAAAAAAGGCGTCAGATAGCCCAGTACTTCTTTTTGATGCTTATATTTGGCGGTATGTGTCTTCTCTGGGGTATCATTCTTCATTACACCTCAACAGGCAGTATAGCTCTGGATACTGCTCAGGCAGGCAGAATATTTTTTATAATTTCTGTGGCTATCAAGATGGCTTTTGCCGGAGTTCATACCTGGCTGCCCAGAACTTATACTAATGTCCCCTTTCTTTACAGTGTGCTTCTTTCGGCCTATACAACCAAGGTTGGAGTTTACGGACTTTATCATCTTCTGGATGGAGAGTTCATAATGTACGCCGGTGCTCTCAATGCACTTTTTGGGGTGATCATGGCTTTACAGCAATCTACTATTCGCAGGATATTGTGTTATCATATTGTCAGTCAGGTTGGCTACATGATAGCAGGGATGGGGCTAATAACTCATGCCGGCAATATAGGAGGATTTTTTCATGTGATCAATCATATACTTTATAAGGGACTGCTTTTTATGATGGCAGGTTCAGTGATTTATTCAGTCGGCACTGAAAAATTAAAGGATCTGGGCGGATTATGGAAAAAGATGCCTATAACTTTTGTGGCGGGGCTTATAGCCTCTCTATCGATTTCGGGTGCCCCATTTTTCAACGGCTACCTCAGTAAAACTCTGATAAAAGCTGAAACCCCCAGCCAGCTTGTTTATTATGGCCTCTATATAGCCGGTATCGGTACCACACTTTCTTTTGCCAAAATAATGTATTACACCTTTATCAGAGACACCGAGCAGGAAGTTGAAATAAACCGCAGCCCCACTGTATCGATGAAAACAGCTATGATTTTCCTCTCGGCAGTTATGATGATAATGGCCTGGACACCGGGTATCAGCGAAAACGCTTTCAATATTGAATCAGGTATCGAGTATTTCTCGCTTTATCACTTATGGGGAGGAGCCCAGCCGGTATTGCTCGGCATATTGAGTTTTCCTTTTCTGAGGAGATGGCTCAAACCGCATGAAGTTGAATCTTTTGGAACAGACCCCTATTCTCGCCTGGGAAGAGCTTTTACCAGCACGCTCTGTCTGGTTCTCTCCCGACTTCATACAGGAGATGAAGTCAGGTATATTTCCTGGTTACTACTGGCACTTGTATTTTTGTTTTTCAACATATATTTAATAAACAATGTCTTTTTTGTCAACACCTCTTATATAAGCATAATTATGTGAAATCGTTAAAGGTTATATCATTAACGAATCCTTTGAGATAAAAACAGTTTGATTGATATTTTCTGGCTGCTAAAAATAAAAATATCACTTGAGCAGATCTGCAAATGACCGCAGGACATCAGGAATAAGAGAAGAACCAGCGCGAAATTTTTCTTTGCTCGAATCATATCGTGAACGTTGTAAAAAACAGATAAATATGATAAAATTATCACGAAGAGATACGGTTTAAACTGAAGCAGGAAGGGAGGCAGAAAAATTGAAAAATAAAATTAAAAAATTTAAAACACAAAATATCAACAGATTCTTGCTTATCACTTTAACATTGTTTTTAGTTTTTGCTGTGAATTTACTTATCTTTAATCAGATGACGATATCTGCCCAGACGGACAATGAAGTGATCAACATCGAAGATGAAAATTTAGAAGAGTATATCAGGGAAAAACTGGAACTTCAGGAAGATGAGCCAATTTACAGATCTGAAGCAGCCGAAGTTGAAGATTTAAGAGCCTCCTTCAGAGAAGTCGAATCGCTGGCAGGATTGGAACATTTCGAAAATTTGCGCTGGTTGAGTCTCTGGGGGAATGATATTGATGACCTCTCGCCCCTGGAAGAACTGGAAAATTTAAATTATCTCAACTTTTACAATAATGATGTGACTGATATTTCTCCCCTCTCCGACCTGGAAAATCTTGCCTGGCTGGGATTTATCAACAATGATGTCCAGGATCTTTCACCGGTGAAAAATTTAGAGCGGTTAAGAACACTGGATATCCGTAATAATCGCATAGAAGATATATCTGCCCTGGAAAATATAAATAATCTTGAATGGTTCGACTTCAGAGATAACCGGGTGAGAGATCTCTCACCTCTGTCTGAAAACGAAAACATGCAGTGGCTGGATTTTAGGAATAATCGGATAAAGGATCTCTCTCCGCTTGCAGAAATGGAAAATCTTAAACATTTAGATGCATGGAACAACGAGATAGAAGATATAAGTCCGCTATCTGATCTTTACAATCTGGAGCATCTCTCATTGACTTTTAATAATATTGAAGAGACTGAAGCACTGGAAAATCTGACAGAACTGCAAGAGCTTAAATTGAGCGGCAATAAAATAGAAAACATAGAAGCTTTAAAAGAAATGAATGATCTGGAATATCTAAATTTAAGTCAAAATAATATCACAGATATATCGGCTCTGGAAAATCTCGCAGGCATAGAAGAATTATGGCTAAACAACAATTTAATAGATGATATCTCGCCACTCAGCAATCTTACCAGTCTGGAAAAGTTGAGTTTCAGTTCCAACCAGGTCGAGGAGATCTCTTCTCTGAGTGAGCTGGAAAATCTGGAAGAACTGAGGTTCAGCGGAAATAGAATTGCTGAAATAGATGCCGTGGAAAATATGGAGAATCTGCAGGAGCTTCATCTGGCCTCTAACAGAGTTAAAAACATCGAACCTCTGGTAGATAACGACGGGCTGGGAGAGACAGCCAGCGTATATCTCTGGGAGAATTATCTCGATATGACCCAGGCAGGCCCGGCCGGTAACCAGCTCGAAATACTGGAGGAGAGAGGTGTCGATCTGCATTATCAGCCTCAATTTGAATGAGGATAATCAATAAAGCTCTTTTCAATATTTAAGCTGGAATGAAGATATTAACAGCACGAAAAAGAGCCGGCTGAGGATTTTTTGAGAACACCAAAATCCCAGCCGGCCCTTTATTATTTTACGAGAAATTAATTCTGTTGATTATATTTTATCATTCAAGCATTTTATCCCAGCTGGTAAGGTGCACCTTTTCGTCCGCAATAAAGTCGCAGACCTCCATAACAGCATCAAGATTGAGAGCGCCGTAAATATGAGGATATTTTTCTCCGGAGTCATAAAGATCTTCGTAAACTATATCCGCTTCCACCTTTTCCTCGTCTATACAGAGAAGCAGAAGATCCTCTCTGCCCTGAAAAACCCGGGCGATAACCTCGATAAGCTGAGGGGGACGCGAGCAGTTGATATATCCCTGTTCAGACAGCGTTGAAGGAACATAATAACCTTCTTCTCTGGCACTGCTCCATCTTTCTTTGCTAGTTATATGGATAATCATCTTTCAGCCCCCCTCCTGGCTAAAAAGAAGTATGGTCAGTTTTCATCCAGACCGGAGAGAAAATCTATGATCTTCTCCACATGACCATCAACATGAACTTTGGGATAGGTTTTCATAATTTTACGCCCATCCAGAATATAGGTGCTCCTTTTTACAAAACCGAAAAAATTCATAACATCGTATTCCTGGCAAACCTCTCCATCCTCGTCAGCCATCAGCGGAAATTCAATATCATTTGAAAGAGCAAAATCCTTTACGGGCTCCAGTTCATCTTTGCTTATGCCGGCCACATTAGCGTCCAGCCTCTTTAAATCATCAATGTGGTCTCTAAATGAGACCGCTTCCGTTTTTCAACCGGGACTATCACCGCGAGGATAAAAAAACAAAATCAGAAATCTTTCTTCGAAACTGTCAAGGCTGTATGTCTTACCATCCTGAGCCTTCAGTTCAAAATCCGGTGCTTTTTCTCCAGTCTCCAGCATATATATCACCTCTTGACAATCAACTTTTAAAAAGTTGTTAAAGCAGATACCCTGTGATCAAAAAATAATATAGCCCCGCCGATTTGCAGGGGGGCAGAAAAAATATTCAACTGATCAGGTCCAAAACTTAGTAAATTCTGTAGTATAATTATATAAATACAAACCATAATTGTCAAATCTCATAACCAAAATGATCGGCCAGCATATGCGGATCGTAATTTTCTTTGACCTCTTCTCCTGCCTGATTGGCATATACCTGCCAGTTATTTGTTTCCACCACGATCAACCTGATATCACACCAGCCTCTAATACCCAGCCAGAAGGAAGTCGAATAATTGTAATTTTCGACCAGGGATATCTCTTCAGAGGTGAGCGGTTTACCTACGATCTGGATATAAGTTATAAAGCTCTGATGATGTCCTGACTCCGGTACAATCAGTTCATCTATACATTCAGAAAAAAAACTGTCATCGATTAATTCATCGGAAAATTCATCGTTTACTTCAACCAGAGAATGTTCAAAATCATTATATTGATAAATCTTTATTGATTTTACCCCCATAAATCTCTCATTTGTCACTTCCAAAAAGGCATAAAGATCGAACTCTCTACCCAGAACTTCTTCATTCTCGTACAAATCAAAGTATTGATAATACATATCCAGCATCATTTCGAAATACTTTTCTGATTCCATTTAAAACACCTGCCCTCTGCAGAAATTTTAATTGACAGCCTGGTATCGACTTTCCAGCATCTCAAGAAAGCTCTCCATCCTCGTCCTTATCTGTCCGGTTGAAAATCCTCCGGGATCAACGCAGTCCCCCTGCAGGTCGAGAAAAGGGACTCCCATCTTTTTTAAGCTATCTTTGAGTTGATAGGTCCCCCCCGCCGATTGGCGGCAGCCCCAGTGGGAAAAATGAACCACACCATCTATCTGATAATCCTCTATCATTTCTTTTATTGCTTCAACTCTGTTGTCAATAGGTCCCAGACCGGGATGAGATAATATCTTTCTGGCCAGGCTTTTAAAGGGTTCATCCGGATCAAGAGGCGGCCAGAAAAGATGATTCATCTCTTCATAAACTATCTCTGCTCTTCCCTGTATATAATCGAACATCTCCCTGCTGAAATAAGGCCGCAGATGCAGCCAGAGCAGATAAGGGTTTTCTTTGTTTCCTCTGACTTTCCCGGGATGATTAAGATCAAACCTGTCCTCTAATTTTTTCTTGAGTTCATCGACAAGAAGAGAAAAAATATCAGCAGTCCGGGGATTGCCGTATCCCAGAAAATTTAAATACACAAAAGATAAAGCTGCTGGCGAAGTTAGAACAGGCGGAAATTTTTTGCGCAGTTCACAGACCTCCAGCCATTTCTCGCGGGCCCTATTGGAAGCAGCAAAGGATTTTTCAATATCATTCTGGCTAATCTTTCTGCCCGTTATCTTCTCGCAGCTGGAAAAAGCTTCTTCAATCTGCCTGGTCAGATACTCCTCTGCTTTCTGACTCCTGCCGGCAGGAACATCCAGAACGTTAAAATCAACTCGATGGCGGCTGGCCAAAATTTTGAGCAGCTGAGGAGCCCCATCACAGAGATGGGTGCTGGCCAGTATCATAGCAGGCTCGGGCAGATAATCATTTATATCCATTCCTCCCGCACATCTATGAAACGAACATGTCTCCGGAGAAAAACCAATAGATTCAGCTTCTTTAAGCATTTTTTCTGCCTGACCAAAAGCTGCCATCACGCCCGATGCAATCTCTGGAGAAAAAGGAGTCATACCGGCTGCATAAGCTATCTCATCCGGAAAAAAAGCCGATGTCCATACTGTCGGTTCCCCTTCTTTAAGCGATTTCGCTGTAATATCCAGAGCAAAATTGGTCATTTCCTCGGTGGTCTTTAGTTGAAAATCTGCCTGCCAGGAAAAAACTTTTTTGAAAAGATGCCGAAAAACTCTGGATTTCAGCAGTTTTTCGCCCATCCCCTGAGAAAGTTTTTCTTCCAGCTTTGCCCGAAAAGCATCATAACTTACCATTGACATTCCTCCTCAGGTCATCTCCATAAAAGCCTCCAGTCGGGTCCTTATTCTTCCGCTGTCACCGGAACTTAATTCTGTGGCAAGATTCAGCACGGGAATATTGGCTTCCGTCATCAATTTTTTGATAACAATAAAATCATAATGGGCATAATCACAAAAATTCAAATTATGAAATATTACTCCCCTTATATTCAGAGTTTCGAGAAGCTTTCGATATAAGGATTTTCGATATCCGTTATCATAAAACCGCGGACAGCGGGGCTTCCCCAGATACAATTCAGTCAAAAAAGCCAGCAGCCGGGATCTATCCCTTATATCTTGAAATTTAGCCTCTTTTCCCTCGAGAGCTTTTAAAGCCCCCTGATAGTCTTTAAACCAGTACCTGAAGCCGCTGCAGTGTTCGTGAAAGACACCCTTTTTGCTGGTTGATAGAAGATCGACAATCTCCCTGTGAGGCTGAGCTCCCGTCAAAATATATACTCCGGCTCCTTCCGCGGGCAGATCCAGTGCATTTTCACCTTTGTTTTTCAGCAGATTATTAAATTTCGCGCGTTTTCTGGTCTGGGCAGCCTGCATCATTTCAAAATTGATAAATCCCGGCAGATAATCTGAGAAGCTAAACCCGCTTAACTCCTCAGCCTCGACAGATGATTTTAAATTTTTAGCAGTACGAGCATACATTTTAATGGAAGCCAGCAGGCTGGCATGGGATATTTCTCCGCCAACTTTATTCAAAAAATCAGCCAGTTTCTCCAGACAACTCAGCATATATTTATGAGCATAGGAATTGACAGCTGCAGGCAAATCCAGCAAAAATACGGGCAGGTCGGCCTCCCTTTCCAGCACATTATAAAGATGCATCATAGCATTGCAGGAATGGGCAACCACAGCTCCTCTGAGTTGGCTCTCATTCTCCTCTTTTAAAATCCTCTCAGCAGCCTGGCGGACATAAGGACAGAGATTGGCAGGAAGAAAACCAGTGGATCCGGAATTATTTCTGGAGGGCAATGCTCTATAAGGCCTTAAACCTGCTGCCCGGATCAATTCTTCAGGTACATAGGAGCAAAACCATGCAAGCCTGCCTTCGACCTCAGGCAGGTTGCCTTTCAAGTCACTCTCTTTCATAAAATTTCATCCTCCAACTGCCTCTTTTTGATCATCAGCCGCCAGCAAAGCTGCTCCTAAAGCGCCAGCTATCTGGGGATCATCCGGAACTTCAATATTTACTTCGAGCTCATCTTCCAGACACTTCACCACCCCTGAATTTTTAGCCACTCCTCCGGTCATCATGATCGTTTCCACCATGCCGACCCTTGCAGCCATGGCAGAAATTCTTTCCGCTATGGATTTATGGATGCCTTTTATAATGTCTTCCCGCGGATGTCCTTCAGCCACTTTGGAAACGACTTCGGATTCGGCAAAAACAGCGCACATGCTGCTTATGTTAACATGATTACGGGCCCGGGCGCTCAGCTCCTCCAGCTCCTCCAGTTCAACTTCCAGAGCTTCTGCCATCACCTCCAGAAATCTACCGGTGCCGGCTGCACATTTATCGTTCATTTCAAAATCTACTACCATGCCCGAACCATCCAGACGGATGACTTTGCTGTCCTGACCGCCAATGTCTATGACCGTTCCCGTTTGTGAATTCAATTTTCTGGCTCCGCGACCATGACAGGTTATCTCAGTTACCTGTCGATCAGCCTGAGGGAGATTAACCCTGCCATAACCGGTAGCAACTATCTCTTCTATTTCTTCAATCTTCAGGTCTGCCTCTCTGCAGGCCTCATTTAAAGCTTCTGTTCCTGCCTTTTCAGCATCCGCGCCGGTGGTTCTGATATAGCTGGCCAAAACTTTATTATTATTACAGATTACAGCGGATGTCGTCAGCGAACCCATGTCTACACCTGCACTCAGCATATTTTTCCCCCTTATTCTCACATCTTAAATATAACATATATATTTTTTAATATTAAGGGTCGAAGTATTAATTATTTAGGATCTTCTCCATAACAGTTGTTGTGATATTTGAAATTTTTCGCAATTCCGGTCAGTTCCCTGGCCCAAAAATTGTACCCCGGTTCAAGAGGTGCCGGACTGAGCGCAAACTCAGGAAAAAGCTGACGCGAAAGGAACACTATTTTTGGGCCGAAAATTAAACTCAGGCAGAAAAAATTTCTCGTGAAAAGAGTTTTATAGCTTCCAATTAAAAGAGTTAAATGGTTACAGCTTTTCAGCATATATAGAATATTTTTATCAACGGCTTCGGAGGAGAACCATTATTTAAAGAAAGATAAAATTAGAGAATCAAAAACCCCCGTTCGGAAATAACGAACGGGGAAGTATAATTCACAGCAAAATTTACCAGATGTTGAATAAACCGATCTAAATTTTAGTGATCTTATACGATATCTATCAACTGATAACAGCAAGAACCAATTTTAGTTCTTTTCAGCTGCCTTCTGTTCAGATGCTGGAGAGAGCAGCCCGGTGGCCATTCTAGCCAGAACGATCGCCAGAATAAACAGGATAACGGCGATAATCGCCAGAACATAGTTCCCGGCCTGAAAATTTTCGACTGTAACAAATACCAGAGCAGTCAACGTGACGGCAAACATGAATATCATGGGAATTATAATATGAAGATTTTTTATACCCCGGCTGGCCAGCCAGACAGCCAGGCTCAATAAAGCCAGAGCCGCCAGCAGCTGATTGGCAGACCCAAAAATTGGCCAGATAGCATCCCAGGCACCAGAAATCCCCAAAACCGCTCCTAAAAACACGGTCACAAAAGTAGCAAAATATATGCTGCCGAATATGCCTGCTTCCTCTTTAGCCCCCTGTTTTTCTTCGGGGACAAAATATTCCTGGAAAATAAACCTTCCCAGTCGGGCCGCTGTATCAAGTGAGGTGAGCGTAAAAGCAGCCACAGTGAGAGAACCGAAGATGACCCCCAGCTCTGTAGGAATGCCCAGATTATTCAGAAAATTCCCTGTTCCGGTGGCAAAAACCAGCGCCGGACCACCCTGAGCCATAAGGTCGGCAGCAGTTCCCCGGGTTATGATTGCGGCTGCCAGCAGAGCCAGAACTGCCAGAGTGCCTTCTATAAGCATTCCTCCATAACCTATAGCTTTACTATCCTTCTCCTTATTCAGCTGTTTGGCAGTGGTGCCGGAAGACACCAGCGAATGAAAGCCAGAAATCGACCCGCAGGCAACCGTTACAAATAATATCGGAAATAAGTATCCCACCTCGGTCTGAAAAGAAGTATAACCGGCGAGCTCTATATCTGGGTTTCCTGCTAAAATACCCAAAATAGCTCCCCCCAGCAGACCGTAGAGCAAAAAGGAGTTCAAATAATCACGGGGCTGCAGTAAGATCCAGACCGGTGTAACGGAAGCAGCAAATATATAAAATACCAGAATCCACATCCAGGTGGTATGGGCTAATTCAAGAGGATAATTCAAACCAACCCAGATACATAAAACGAGCAGACCGATTCCGATTACCGAAAGCGCCATCAGGGAAAGACCGCTAACTTTTCTCAAAAATCCGAAGACTACAGCCAGTAAAATAAACAGCACCGAAGCTGTGGCAGCTTCTGGCGTGCTAACAAAAGCTCCAGCTGTCACGTTTAAAAAGGCAGCTATGACCAGAATCAGGGCCAGCCAGGAAAAAATGCTGAACAATCTTTTCCCGGATTTGCCCATGTTTACCTCTATCACCCTGGCTATCGACCGGCCTCCGTGCCGGACAGAGCTGAAAAGCGAACCCATATCGTGAACCGCTCCTATAAAAATGCTTCCCACAACAATCCAGATGAAAACAGGAAGCCAGCCAAATTCAGCGGCGGTAACTGGTCCTATAATAGGGGCAGCTCCGGCGATCGAAGCAAAGTGATGCCCCAGTAGAATCGGCTTTTTAGCCGGCACATAATCCAAACCGTCATTTTTGCTGTGGGCAGGAGTAATTTGATTATTGTCCATACCCCAGCGATCAACCAATCTGCGAGCATAGGTTAAATAGGCGGCGAGAAATAGTCCTGTTGCGATAAATATGAGCCAGATTGAGCCCAATGTGCAGTCCCTCCTTAATTATTAGAATACATCTGCTTTTATAATTTCTTGTATTAAATTATAAAAAGATATAGCCGTTTTTGCAAGGTCAAATAAATGATAATTTCGAAATAAAAAAAGTTCGCAGACTGACGGTTATAATAAACCATCAGCTGCGAATCCGGAAAGAGTGTTTTTTGATCTTTTAGGTATTGATGAATGATTATTTTTTCATTGCGTTTTCCACATGGCAATATTTTTATAGGCATATACGATCACAATCATAGGAGCGATGAAGCTTAAAAAGGCATAGGGTATATAGGAAAAACCGATATCCAAAACGCCCTGAACATAAAGCGCAGCCACACCCCAGGGAAGAATAAAATTGCCAAGAGTTGCAGCGCTTTCGAGGGTGCGCGATAAAACACTCAGATCGAGGCCCATCTCCCTGTAAGCCGGCTGGAAAGTTCGGCCAGGAAGGATGATCGATACATACATCTCGGCGGAGGCCAGTGTGACCAGATATGTTGAAGCAAGTGTGGCCAGAACCAACCCCCTGGGAGTCTGTACATGATCTCTCAGTCCGGATAGAATCGTCTTCAACACGCCTATTTTTTCCAGTATACCTCCCATAGCCGTAGCTGCAATAACCATTGCTACAGTGTTAAGCATCATGTCAATGCCGCCGTGAGTTAAAAGACCATCGACCACTTCCACCCCCGTCTCAGCTGTATATCCCGGGCCGGCCGCAATCAGAAGTGACTGTATTCCAGCTCCCTGAGTGATTATGGCAAAAACGCTGGCGGTTATAAAACTGGTAATCAGGGTTATCAGGGCAGGAATTTTCATAACAGCCATTATAATCACCAGGACCGGCGGAACAAGTGTGAGAAGAGAGAGATTATAATTGGCTGCCAGCGTTTCGGTTATTTCTCTCACCTGATCTACATCCATGGTATCTCCTGCCTGACCAAGACCCAATACAGCATAGAAAACGAGCGAAATTCCGGCAGCAGGCAGCGTGACCCAGAGCATGGAACGAACATGTTTAAAAAGATCTGCACCTGACATAGCTGAAGCCAGATTTGTCGAATCTGATAGGGGGGATAATTTATCTCCAAAAACAGCTCCTGAAACTATCGCCCCCACCACCATAGAAGAGGGCATACCCAATCCTTCTCCAATACCCAGGAGCACGACTCCCATTGTTGCTATAGTGCCGAAAGAACTTCCGATGAGAACGGAGGTCAAACCTCCCAGAAAAAAAGCCGCCGGCAGAAAGATTGCAGGGGATAGAATTTGAAGCCCATAATAAATCAGAGTTTGAATTGTGCCGCCGATTATCCAGGAGCCAACCACCATGCCCACTGTGATTAATATCAAACAGGCTATCATGCCATTGCTTATTCCCTCCAGCATGCCGGTTCTTATTTCCTCCCAGCCATAGCCCAGATAAGCAGCAATCAGAGCAGATATAATAACACCCAGCACCAGCGAAACCTCCAGCACGATTTCTATCTGAAGAGTAACAACCAGTATTAAAATTATCAGAAGCATTCCCAGGGCGGCTTCTTTGAGTGTGGGTTCTCTACCAGAATTAGCTTCAGAATTCAAAAAAAGATACCTCCTCATAAAACAGGTCTCTAAATCGGCTAGTTTTTTCTGGCAACTAATCTCTTAAAGGATACATTGAGCATTATTTCTTCAGAGCTGATCAGATCATGAAAAGTGTTTTTTATTCTCTGAATTATCCTTCTGACAACTGGAACCTCAATATCCACTAAAAGCACGAGGTACTGAAATTCATTCCACCGGCAGATCACATCCCCCCTCCTCAGCTCCAGGCGAAAAGCTTCATGTAAACTTTCGATCCCCGCCTTTTCTTCCTCTTTTGACTGTTCTTCTGCCAATCTATCTGTTGTCTTCAAATTGAAAAAGAGAACGTAATTATCACTTTTAGAATTATCCTTGCTCTTTCTTTTCCTCTTTCTAGTTTCCATCTCCATAATTTCCTTGAATACATCCGGCTCCAGCAGTTTCAAACCCTCTTCTTTTTTTTCAAAATATTCAAGTCCTGCAAAAAATTCATTTATATCGGAGAACTTATTCGAACTCTCCTCCTCTAATTTTTTATATCTCTCCCAGTCCATATCCGAAAAAAGTTTGGCATCTTTTTGAGCAGATAATTTCTGGATGTAAATATAATGTCTTCTGGCTCTATCTGTCTTGTTCTGTTCGAGCAAAGCCCTGATCAGCAGTTTATGCAGTCCTTCGTCAAAAGCCTCTATCTCCATGGCATTTCTACAGATCTTTTCGATTTCAGAATAATCTTCTTTGTGCTGCAGCAGTTTTATCAGAGAAATGACGGATTCCAAAAATTTTTGCCTGTACATAACTCTTTTGGTGACAGCCCAGGGAAGATCATATTTAGAATTTAAATAATCACCTTTATATAATTTCAACGCCTCTTGATAACATTTTATGCCTGTATCATCTTCTCCCCGGGAGACAGCCCCCTCTGCTTCCGCCTGTTGCCGCAAAAATTCCCGCACGTCAAACCAGCCGCCTTCCTCCCAGTTCAAAGAATAACCGCCGTTTTTATAGATTATGTATTTATCGGCCCGGTATTTTTCGCCCGCGCAGAGCATTTTGCGCAGCCTATAGATTCTATTTTCAAGAGCATTATGAGCATCTATAAGTTCCATATCAAAATCAAGATCTTTAATAATTTTTTCCTGGGTAACTGGCTCTTCCGGATGACTGAGAAGATATTGAAACAACAGCCATAACTTGCCGGAACTGCTGTATTGAGAGGAGATCACCTCATCATTTTTTTCAACTATAAATCTGCCCAGGCTGTATACTTTTAGACCAGACCGTTTCACGGTTTCACCTCACAATATAAAATCCCGTGTTTTAAACACTTAAAACGTTAGTATTATAATAAATATCTTATTTTTATGCTATCATGATTTAATCAAAATTACAATTTGACCGGGATATTCTCAATAAGTTACGAATTGTGATAAAGTCTGAAGAATTTTCACTCAAACCAGAAATGATATATAATTAAATTAAAAGCAAAGAACAGATATGGGAGGAGAAAAGTCATGTCATTACAGCAGGCATATAAGTCCGGAAAATTGCGCAATAAGGTAAAAAAAGCCTACAGAGAATTTAGAAACTGCAGACTCTGTCCGCAAAAATGCAGTGTCAACCGGCTGGCAGATGAGATAGGAAGCTGTGGAATCGGCAAATTCCCGATAGTTTCAGGGGCAGCTCCTCATCGCGGAGAAGAGCCGCCTCTGAGCGGCAGCAGTGGATCCGGAACTATATTCTTCTCGGGTTGCAGCCTTAACTGCGTCTACTGTCAGAATTATGATATCAGCCAAAAATTGCGAGGAAATACCTTCACCATCCCGGAACTGGCCCGCACGATGTTGAGATTGGAAAATAAAGGCTGTCATAACATCAATCTGGTAACCCCCAGCCATGTGATTTACCCTATACTGGCTGCCCTGTATCTGGCTGCAGGTGAAGGGCTGGATCTTCCTGTAGTTTATAATTCATCGGGCTATGACAGTTTAAAAGCTCTTGAATTGATGGATGGTGTGGTCGATATATATATGCCCGATTTTAAATATGGCAGCGATGAAGCTGGCAAAAGATACTCGCAGATTGAGGAATATTACTCTAAAGCTTCGAAAGCAATTGAAGAGATGTACAGACAGGTGGGAAAACTCACCGTCGACGAAAAAGGAATTGCCACCTCCGGACTTTTGATTAGACATCTTGTTCTGCCCGAAGGGGCAGCTGAAACTAAAAATATAATGGAATTTATAGCCAAAAAGCTTTCAGCCGACAACTACGTCAATATTATGAGACAGTATTATCCTTCCTATCAGGCCGGAAATTTTCCTGAGCTGGCTAAAAGACCCGATGGAGAAGATTTTCGCAGAGCTCACCGGTCAGCCAGAGATAGCGGTATAGATCCCGGTACCCTTCCTGAAAGTATCTGATATAAACTCAGCTGGTGGTTTTATACTCTCCCCTGGCTTTATCCTGCCAGGCTATGAAATCGTACTCAGCAGTTTCCTGTTCTTTGATTTTCAACCATCTTTCCCGGGCCTCCATTTTGCACTCATTGCAGCAGTCGTGAGGCAGAATTAGTGCTCTGATCTGGCGGGAAGGGAAACTGCTTTTTGCCTGCGATTTTATATCTATAAATCCTGAACATCTGCTGCAGGCTTTGACTCTCTCCTCCTGTCTTTCTCTTATATTATCCGTGTCATAATGCAGATTTTTTTCCCGATAGTAGTGATCATCTTTCAGCTGAAACTCATCGCCCATGATAATATCTCTCCGGCTCTGCCATATATCCTGTAAAACATTTACTTTCTTTTTTACTTTATCGGAAATTTCACCTTCTCCACCGATATTGCTGGAATTCAATTCCGGTTCTTTCACCCTGCTGTAATCGAGTCCGGCCATGGCCAGTATAACCGAAAGATTTACATAGGGTAGAGCACTTTCTATAGCATATCCCCCCTGCAACACGGCCAGATCCGGTTCTATAATTTCATTTATTCTTCCATAACCGCGGGCAGTCACGTTCATATTCGTTATCGGGTCCGAAAAATGATTGTCCTGGCCGGCAGCATTTATTATCAGATCGGGATTGAACTCTTCCAGAATCGGTTTGACCAGATTTTCGAGCACAAATAGAATATTTTTATCTCCTGTTCCCGGGGGCAGCGGAACATTCAGAGTCCGGCCATAAGCCCCGGGACCGCCGGCCTCCCGGGCAAAACCGCTGCCGGGAAAGAGAGTTCTTCCATCCTGGTGTATCGAAATATGCAGCACCTGAGGATTATGATAGAAAATCTCCTGGGTACCATCAGCATGATGAGCATCAGTATCGACAAAAGCTATTTTCAAATCAGGATGATCGCGCAAAAGCTCATCTACCATTATGGCTTCATTATTCACAGTACAGAAGCCTCTGGCTCCATGAACAACTCTAAAAGCGTGATGTCCGGGGGGCCTTATCAGAGCAAAAGCCCTTTCCACTGTTTTTTCCTCTACCAGCCGGGCAGCCCTGATAGCTCCCCCGGCCGAGATCAGATGAGGACGAGATACTATATCTTCACAGGAAGGAGCACAAATATGGGTGGATTCCACCTGATTTCTGCTGGCTATTTCAGGATTATACTCATTTATAGCCGGGTCATCCAGAATTCCTTCTTCGAATATCTGATCTCTGGTATAAAGCAATCTTTCCCGGCGCTCCGGATGAGCCGGTGCTATCTCCCAGTCAAAGGCGGGAAAAAATATCAATCCCAGCTTGTTTTCGGCCTGCTTAAAGCTTTCTTCACGCATTTCCATCAGCTCCTGAATCAACAATTTTCCCGATTATATCCGGCTTTACCTGAGCAGTTATTTCAGTTATATTTCCGGTGGTGCGAAACCCTGACACGGTGGGGAAGCTCTCCTTTCTTGTGATCTCTATTTCCGGGTTCTTCCTGGGATATACCTCCCTCAGGACCTCTTTGGCTTTCCTTTCGGGCCAATTTTCACTTATATTTCCCTCCAGCTTTCCATTCTCGCCCAGCTCCGGGATAACATATTCCCCCCTTCTGGTATCTACTCTAACATTTATTTTTCTGGTAGGACGTGTACAGCCTGCCCCGATGGCATTGGCAACTTCGGCATGGGGAACCAGCTGATATTCAAGATTTATCTTTTCAGCTACCAGAGGTAAAAAGTCCCGAGCGGGACCTCCCATCCCTAGAATAAGTTCAGGTTCAATTTTTACATCTTTCAGCAGTTCTTTGACCGTGTAAACGGGTTTTTCGGCCAGTTCTTTCAAGATATCATTTATTCTTCTGGAAATTCCTGCTGTAAATTTATCAATTATCAGCAGAGCAGCTTTATCTTCCGAATCTCTGACGGCGCTTTCAACAAGGACGAACTCATCCCCTGCCCGGGCCAGAACGGCCGGAGCCAGGTTTTCTGCAGCTCTTTGTAGAGCTTTTCTGGATCGCTCTATATCCCAGTCTTTCATTTCAAAAGCATTTTCACCAATCTGGATGTTCATTTTTGACTCAGCTTCAGATATGAATGGGCTTTCCTTTTTTTGGTAAAGAAAAACGAGGGCATCGATGGGGGTTAAAGAATCTCCTCCCAGGGCTGCAGGAGGACCAGTTCTTTCCGGCCCAATCTTGATTTCACCCTTTTTTATTTTTATACAACTGTCCCCTCCCAGAGGCACCGAACGAGAAAAAAGTCCCTTTATAGAGGTGGACATATTATTCACTTCAATGCCCTTTTTTTCAAAAACAGGCTCCCCTTCCACAAAAAGGCCGATATCTGTAGTAGTTCCTCCTATATCGAGAGTAACAAATGTTCTGCTGCTGTAATCATCGCTCATAGAAGCCCTGATACCCATTATACTGGCTGCGGGACCAGAATTTACAGCTTTCACGGGTTCTCTTTTCAGCTGTTCTTTGCTCATCGTTCCACCATCGCTTTTAAGAAATTTAATCTCAGTCATCTCTCCTGCCCTTTCACGAACTATTTTTTCTACTTCTTCGGAAAAATGGCGTTGTTCGGCAGCTATGGCGGCACTGCAGCAGGAAGTAGCCGCTCTGCGGGGGAAGTTCAAAACCGGAGCGGAAAGATGACCGGGAATGATGCTATCGAAGTTGAATTTCGAGGAACACTGCAGCCAATCTCTGGCCTGCTGCTCCTGCCGGGGATTACGACAGGAAAATTTTCCGGCAATAGCTATGTTTTTTATCTCTGAGGCTTTAAACTTTTCAGCGGCATTGACCACCTGTTGCTGAGAGAGTTTTTTAACCTCTTTCCCCCTGTGATCGATAAAACCTTCCAGAACTATATTTTCATCTCCATAAAAACTTCTCTCAGGAGCAGCTCCAGGACCCGGGATCAACATCAACCCAACATTTTTAACCGTTTTCTGAGCCAGTAAATTGGTGGGCAATGTCGTGCTTATCACCACCCTTTTGAGCTGGCTATCACTATTTTCAAAATCGATATTCTCTAGAAGTTCTTTTAAAAGTTCAGTCACCGTATATCTCAAACCATTTTTGCCGACAGCTTTTTTCTCTTTTCTGCCAACCTGCAGCCGACAATTTCCCTGGTTTTCAAAAAGAAGCACTCCATCAGCGTGTGTACCCCCAACATCTATTGCCAGAATCATAAGCAGACCTCCTCAATAAAAAAATTTGGGCGGCCTTATAGCCGCCCGCAGTGGATTGGTCTCATATATCTCATATATCGCAAAAATGATATTTAAGGATAAGTTATTCTTCTTTGCCCCATTCTTCATGTACTCTTCCAACCAGAGATGGACCCGGTTCCAGGGTGGAATCTCCGGGAGTCCAGCCTTCAGGTGTTGCCTCATCAGTTTCAGCATTTTCCTGGAAAGCTTCCACCTGTCTGATTATCTCATCAACATTTCTGCCCACAGGTTCATTCAATACTTCGGAAGCCTGTAAAATTCCCTCTGGGTCTATCAGAAATCTGCCGCGAAGATTTACTTTCATGTCTTCATCATAAACGTTATAGGCTCTACCTATATCTCCGCCAGGATCAGCAAGCATCGGAAATGGTATGCCGCCATCTACAAATTTAGTGAGTTCCTCTTCATCCCAGACCTTATGAGTAAAATGACTATCAACGCTGACGGAAAGTACTTCCGTGTTCAAATCAGTCAATTCTTCATATCTGGCAGCAACTGCTGCCATTTCAGTAGGTCAGACAAAAGTAAAATCGCCCGGATAGAAAAATACTATTTTCCACTGCCCTTCATAGTCGGAAAGCGAAACCTCTTCAAAATCGCCATTCTGATAGGACATTGTCGTAAATTCGGGAGCCGGTTTGCCAACTTTAGGCATTTTAAAACCTCCTGTTGTGTTATGTTCATCCTGAAACTGGAGCACAAACAGATTAACTTACTCAGGCTTCAATTAAATAATAACAATTATCGATTATATAGTCAAGTTATAAATATACTTTTTTATAAAAATATAAGCTGCTGTTATTCCCCGAGATGATGGGAGAACAACTGCAGCATGGCAGTATCTGCAAAGATCTATATATTAAATTAATTGCCAGATTTAAATAAAGATTTCACGCCTTTACCCCATTTTTTTGCAGCAGTTTTTGCTTCAAATTATATAGATTATGGGATAAATTAACTTTCATGATATGAGGATTAATCAAACGTTTATATTCCTCCCAGAGAGTTTCTTTTTCTGACTGGCAGTACTCTTTGATCTCTTTTACCTCGGGTAGATCATAAACCATTTCTCCCCTGCTGTAAATCTGCTCATGCATTCTTCGGATTTTATAACTTTCGGAAGCCAGAGATGTTGTTTTCCAGGTGTCGCGGGGATCAAACAATTCTAGCTCTTCCTTTTCTGAAAAACTCTCTTCCTGCAGAGTCATCATATCTGCAATGATCTTCCTATCTTTATTTTCATATATCCTCAGCAGATTTTTGTCTCCGGGATTGGTGATTTTTTCAACATTATCAGAAATTTTTATTTTGGGCCTCCCGGCATAAGAGCTCAATTTATACACAGCTCCAAAAGCAGGGCAACTCGAGGAGGTAATGAGTTTTGTGCCCACACCAAAAACATCAATTTCATCATCCTGCATATCAAGAGAGGTAATAATTTCTTCGTCCAGCGAACTGGAAGCAGCAATGACTGCGTCCTCGAAACCGGCTTCATCGAGCATTTTCCTGGCCTCTTTGGAGAGATAGGCCAGGTCTCCGCTGTCCAATCTTATACCATAAAGATCTGGGTCTATTCCCTTTTCCTGCAGTTCCTCAAAAACTTTTATTGCATTAGGTACTCCCGATTCCAGTGTGTCATAGGTGTCGACTAAAAGGATACAGCTGTTAGGAAAATTGCGGGCATAAGTTCGAAAAGCTTCCAGCTCAGTATCAAAAGTCATTACCCAACTGTGAGCGTGAGTACCGCTAATTTTCACACCAAAATCCTTACCCGCAAGCACATTGGAAGTCCCTTCACAGCCGCCGATAACAGCAGCTCTCGCCCCATAATAACCTGCATCCGGGCCATGAGACCTTCTCAAGCCAAATTCAAGCACTGACCTATCTTTGGCAGCCGTAGCAATTCTGGCAGCTTTAGTTGCTATCAGGGATTGATGATTGACAATATTCAGAAGGGAAGTCTCCAAAAGCTGGGCCTGGAGTACAGGGGCCTTTACCTTTATCAGCGGTTCATGAGGAAAAACCACACTTCCCTCCGGGACAGCTGTTATGTCTCCTTCAAATTCAAAATCGCGCAAATAATCCAAAAAACCCTTATTAAAGCCCTGCTCGGCCAGATATTCTAGATCTTCTTCACTATAATTAATATTTTCTATAAATTCTATGACCTGATTCAAACCGGCAAAGATAGAATAACCATGTCCACAGGGATTGCGGCGATAAAAAAGATCAAAAACAGCTTCTTCACATTTTTCCTTTTCAAAATAACCCTGGGCCATCGTCAATTGATAAAGATCGGTTAACAGAGTATTATTCCTCATCTTTTCTCTCCTTCATGAGTTATAATTCAATATTAATAGCTAACCTCCTCCTTTTGCTTTAAAGAAAAACATCCGACCCCCTATTAAATTTCTCAAATTAAGAGGTCGGATAGATGTTAGAAGAGAGGTTATTTTTTATTTTGTCCGTTACTCAGCGACAGCCTCCAGAGCCTCTTCAACTGCCGAAATTATTGCTTCACTGGTTTCGGTGGCGCCAGAAACCGTATCAACTTCCGTGCTCTGCGCCTCTATAATCCTCTCGGGCATTTCCGGTACTGCATCTTCAAAGAAGTTTTCTGTCTCCAGATGATCAATTATTTCTATGCCGATAATCTCATCATTCTCCAGACTAACCTCGAGAACCAGCTCGCCACCATAGCCTTCAGCTGAACCGGTGTAAGTCTCAGCATCGACCTCTTCTTCAACCTCCGGATCCTCATCTATTAAACCTGCCTCGTTTAAAGCCTCTTCAGCAGCAGCCATGATTGCTTCGCTGGTTACGGTAACTCCGCTGATCCCATCAACATCGTGACTTTGAGCGGCTACAATTCGTTCAGGCAGCTCTTCCAGGGTATAATCGGCTGTCTCTTCGTGTTCTTCGTGTTCTATAATCCTAACATCGAGAATCTCACCCTCTTTTACCTCAACTTCCAGCTGCAGTTCTCCACCGTATCCCTCAGCAGTTCCTTGATAAATTTCACCTGCGACCTCATCTATTTCAGCTTCAGCCAGAGCTGCATCCACTGCTGCCTTGACGGCTTCACTGGTCTCTGTTGCTCCTGAGACAGCGTCTACGTCGGTACTCTGTGCCTCCATTATTCTTTCCGGCACTTCGGGCACGGCATCCGCAAAGTAATCATCGGTCTCCTGATGCTCGATAACCTCTATACCGACAATCTCATCTTCCTCCAGGCTGACTTCCACCACTAATTCTCCTCCAAATCCTTCAGCACTGCCGGTGTAAATCTCGGCATCGACCTCTTCTTCAACCTCCGGATCCTCATCTATTACACCTGCCTCGATTAAAGCCTCTTCAGCAGCGGCCATGATTGCTTCGCTGGTTACGGTAACCCCGCTCACCGCATCGACATCAATGCTTTGTGAGGCTACTATACTTTCTGGAACTTCTTCCAGAGCAG
Source organism: Halarsenatibacter silvermanii (assembly GCF_900103135.1). Taxonomy (NCBI): domain Bacteria; kingdom Bacillati; phylum Bacillota; class Clostridia; order Halanaerobiales; family Halarsenatibacteraceae; genus Halarsenatibacter; species Halarsenatibacter silvermanii. Next base: position 37,451 of record NZ_FNGO01000005.1, read on the forward strand.
GTTCGGCAAGATCTTCCGTCTCTACATGTTCTACCACAACGACGTCGAGGATTTCATCTTCATCGACTGTAACTTCGACAGTCAGTTCACCGCCATATCCCTCGGCAGTCCCCTCGTAAATCTCTCCTTCATCGAGTTCCGGTTCCTCTTCCGGTTCAGTATCAATCCCGGCCAGCGCTTCATCCACTGCAGCCATTATGGCTTCACTGGTTTCGGTGGCTCCGGAAACCGCATCAACTTCGGTGCTCTGCGCCTCTAAAATCCTATCGGGCATTTCAGGAACCGCATCTTCAAAGAAAGATTCCGTCTCCTGATGTTCTACGATTTCCACTGCGGTAATTGTGTCATTTTCTGCGCTGACTTCGACAACCAGCTCGCCACCATAGCCTTCAGCTGAACCGGTATATACTTCAGCCTCGACTTCCTCATCTATTTCAGCTTCAGCCAGAGCTGCATCCACTGCTGCCTTGACGGCTTCACTGGTCTCTGTTGCTCCTGAGACAGCGTCTACATCGGTACTCTGTGCCTTTATTATTCTTTCCGGCACTTCGGGCACGGCATCCGCAAAGTAATCATCGGTCTCCTGATGCTCGATAACCTCTATACCGACAATCTCATCTTCCTCCAGGCTGACTTCTACCACTAATTCTCCTCCAAATCCTTCAGCACTGCCGGTGTAAATCTCGGCATCTTCTACAGGCTCGTCGGGTTCGACGACGACTTCCTCTTCAACCTCCGGTTCTTCCGGCGGTCCGGCAATCCTATAATCTTCAATGCCATAAGCCATGATAAGAGCTAAAACCAGCAGAGCTATAAAGAGAACGCTGGAATACAGATTTTCTTTATTCATATTCATATGACATCACTCCACATTCTCTTTTTCGGGAAAGTAGGAAGGAATTCTGATCTGCCCTGGACAGACATAGGAACAAAGTCCACAGCCTATACAATCTTCAGGATATAAATCTTCAAGACTTCCCGGTTGAGTGTAAATTTCAGAAGCTTCCATAATTAGTACTGGATAAATATTCACAGGGCAGACCTCTATGCAGTATCCACATCTTATACAATCCTCAGGCTCACCTGTGTATTCATTTGTTCCCAGCTCATGGGCGCTAATTGCTTCGGATTTCTCACTTCCAATGGGGAAGTTCTGATATTTAGAAGTCACATTGGAATAAATTTCTCTAAATCTTTCAGAACTTAAGTTAATAAGATCATACCTAAAAGCTAAATCCTGAACTGCACAATCTCCGGCTGAATCACAGGTGATACAGGTACAATTATGCTCACTGAGCATTAAATCCACTAATTCCCTGCGATGCTCTTCCAGTTCTTCATCGAAAGCGATTACCTCCATACCCTCTTCCACTTTGGTGGTACAGGCAGGTTCAGGCCATTCACTGCCATCAATCTTAACCACGCAGACTCTGCAGGAAGCAGTTGGGGATAACTTAGGATGATAACATACACCCGGAATGTCAAAGCCGTTTTCCCGGGCAACCTGCAATAAATTTCTCCCGCTTTCCGCAGTTACTGCCTCTCCATCAATTTTTATAGTAACTTTATTGGCTTCTTCCGGCATAACCGATCCTCCCTTCAATTTTTTAGTCAGCAGCTCATCATCTTTTCAGGAATAACCCCTATACCAGTTAATTTTCCTGTGATTATGCTTCCACCTTTTCTTTTTGACCTGGAATTACTTCAATAGCGTCAAAAGGACACTCGTCTATACAATTACCACAGCGGATACATGGTTCATCATAGATGACATAAGGATCTTCACCCGGCTCTCCTTCTATAGCATCTACTGGACAGGCCTGCCGGCAGCGATCACAGGATTTGCATTCTTCCGGTATTACATGGTAATAGATGAGCTCCTGACAGACACCGGCCGGACAAGCTTTATCGTGTATATGTGCTTCATATTCATCTTCAAAATACTCTATTGTGGATAGTACCGGATTAGGTGCTGAATCTCCCAGTCCACATAAAGCAGTCTTTTTGATGGTTTCAGCCAGTTTTTCCAGCTGTATCATATCTTTCTCTGTTCCATTTCCTTCTGATATTTTCTCCAGAATTTTTAACATTTGAGGTATTCCACTCCGGCAGGGCATACATTTGCCACAGGATTCATCCTGTAAAAAGTCCAGGAAGAATTTAGCTACGTCCACCATACAGGTGTTTTCGTCCATAACAACCATACCACCTGAACCCATCATCGATCCCGCTTCGGATAATTCTTCAAAATCAACCGAGAGATCAAATAAGTCTTCGGGTATACATCCTCCTGAGGGCCCACCTGTTTGAACGGCTTTCACCTCATTGCCACCAGGTATGCCGCCACCGATATCAAACACTATTTCTCTTAAAGTAACACCCATGGGAACTTCGATAAGCCCGGTATTATTGACTTTGCCAACAAGAGAGAAGATTTTTGTTCCCTTACTCTCTTCAGTGCCTATATTATTAAACCATTCAGCTCCATTTTTCATTATCAGAGGAACATTGGCAAAAGTCTCCACATTGTTCATAACTGTGGGCTTTTTATAAAGCCCCTGCTTGACTGATCTGGGGGGAGTCTGGCGAGGCATAGGTCTTTTGCCTTCAATTGAATGCATCAGAGCTGTTGATTCGCCAGCTACAAATGCGCCTGCCCCTTCCATCACCTCCAGGTTGAAATTAAAACCAGATCCCATAATGTCTTCACCGAGCAGACCATATTCTTCAGCCTGTTTGATAGCTTTTTTGGTGTGATCGACAGCCATGGGATATTCAGCCCTGATATATATGACACCTTTTTCGATACCTACAGCAAAGGCAGCTATAGCCATTCCTTCAATAACAAGATGAGGGTTCCCCTCCATAATACTGCGGTCCATATAAGCTCCTGGGTCTCCCTCGTCACAGTTGCAGACTAGATATTTAGGTTCGGCTTCTTCCTGTCTGCAGTATTTCCATTTCTTCCCGGCGGGAAATCCACCACCACCTCTTCCCCGCAGCTTCGATTCTATTGCTTCCTCTATGACTTCCTCGGAAGACCAGTTATAAAGAACATCAGACAGAGCGGTATAGCCATCTACAGCAAAGTAATCTCCTATAGAAGTTGGTTCAATTATCCCATTGTTTTTAAATACCAATCTCTTTTGATGTTTATAAAAGGGTATTTCATTGAAATCAACTATTTTTTCTTCGGAAAGGGGATCCTCATACTCCAGCCTTTCAACAGCTTCACCTTCCAGTATAGTTTTATCGAAAATCTCCTCTACATCTTCCGGCTCAACTTTACAGTAAAAATTTCCTTCCGGACGGATTACCATCAGCGGGCCCTGCTCGCAGAAGCCCTGACAGCCGGTAACTTTGAGTCCCACACGATTGCCCATATCTCTTTTTTCAATCTCTTCTTTCAAAGCATCTATAACCTTCTGGCAGCCTGATCCCTGACATCCAGTACCACCACAAATTGTTATAAAACTCTGTATTTTGTCTTTTTCTTCCTGGGCTTCTTCCTGCATTCTTTTTAAGTCTTCGGGAGAAGTTATTTTGGGCATTTATTCTCCTCCTTCCTTTAATTCTTCAATTAATTGACCGAGCTTTTTCTTATCCATGTTACCATGATATTCGCCATTTACGATTATAACCGGGGCCACTGCACATGTACCTACACAACGTGCTCCTTCCAGTGAAAATTTCTGGTCAGGAGTCACTTCTCCCTCAGCAATTCCAAGATTGCGTTCCAGCTCGGACATGAGGAGAGGTGCACCGCGCACATGGCACGCGGTGCCTGTACAAACTACTATATGGTAATCCCCTAATGGTTTTAAACGGAACTGTTCATAGAATGATGCCACTCCATATAGTTCTATACTGGGTACATTTAATTTGCGAGAAGCCCTAACTAAAGCCTGTTCTGGCAGCCAGCCATAGATGGTTTGAATATCCTGTAAAACAGGTATTAAAGGCGATTTTTCCTGGGTTTTATGCTCGGATCTATTTTTTTCAATGATTTCGTCCACTCTTTCTAATTCTAAATCCAAACTAATCACCTCCAGTTGATTTTATTGGGAGAGGATCTTCTCTTCGGCAGAAACTTTTTCTATTCTGCAGGATGCCTGTTTGATTCCAGGAGTTCCCGAATCTTCATCAAACGTATCATCTGTCAGCTGATTTGCTGGAGATTCTGTAAAGTGTATCGGAACAAATATCGTACCAGCGGGCACTTTTTCAGTGATTCTGGCTTCAGTCTGTATTTGCCCAAGTTTCGTGCTGACTTTAACTTCCTCACCGTCACTTAAATCATACTTTTCACCATCTTCAGGATTCACTTCTACATAAGGCTGATCAAGCTTGGCAGAAAGTACATCAGAACGTCTGCTCATCGCACCAGTACGTACCTGGTAAAGCGTACGTCCTGTGGAAAGACGGAGAGGATATTCTTCATCCGGCTGTTCTTCATACTGTTCATATTCTACTGCATGGAATACGCCTTTACCCCTCATGAATTCTTCCTGATGTAAAATGGGGGTTCCAGATTTATCATCCTGAACCGGCCACTGTATGCCTTCCTCTTCGATGTCATCATAGGTTATGCCATTATATATTGGGGTTAAATCTGCTATTTCTTTCATTATCTCTTCAGGGCGGGAGTATTTAAACTTATATCCCATCTTTTGAGCAAGAGCAGAAATTATCTCCCAGTCAGATCTGGTCTTACCTGGTGCTTCTCTTATCTTATTTACTTTTTGAATTCTTCGTTCGGTGTTTGTGAACGTGCCCTCTTTTTCGAGGAAAGTCGCTGCGGGTAAAACCACATCAGCTTTGGCAGCAGTCTCTGTCAGGAAGGGATCAGCAACAACCAGAAACTCCAGATTATCCAGAGCCATTTCGGTCTGCATCATATTCGGATCTGACATAACGGTATTATCTCCCATGATGAACATACCTTTTAACTCATCAGCAGCCGCCGATCTTATCATTTCAATTTTGGTAAGTCCCGGCTCAGTAGGAATTTCTTTATTCCAGTTATTAACGAATTTACATACATCTTTGGGATCATCAATTGACTGATAACCTGTTAATCTGTCGGGAAGTGCTCCCATATCAGAAGCTCCCTGAGCATTATTTTGACCCTGCAGGGGATTTAAACCGGTGCCTTCTCTGCCGATATTACCAGTCATCATGGCCAGATTGGCCAGTGAGAGAACATTTTTTGTGCCAGAAGTGTGCTGGGTAATACCAGAGGCAAAAACTATCGAACCTCTTTCGGCTTTTGCGAATGATTCCGCTGCTTTTTTCAGCTCATCAGCTGGTATTCCCGTCATCTCCTCGACTCTATCAGGATCATAATCGCTCAGTGATTCTTTTAGCTCAGCAAAACCTTCAGTTCTAGCTTCTATGAACTTATCATCCTGCCAGTCATTATCTAAAATTACATTCATAAGCCCGTTAATGCTGGCTGTGTCAGTGCCAATATCCGGTCGGAGCCAGTGGTCAGCCCAGCGCACGAGCTCAATTTCTCGGGGATCGAGAACAATCAGTTCAGCTCCATTTTCTCTTACAGCTTCTTTAATATATCGCGCTATTACCGGATGGGCTGCAGTTGTATTGGAACCGGCAACAAAAATGCAGTCAGCCTCAGTTAATTCTTCTACAGAATTTGTCATGGCTCCACAGCCAAAAGCTTTTTCCAGCGCGATCATAGAAGAGGTCTGACATAGGCGGTTGGATTGATCGATATTATTCGTGCCCAGACAAACCCGCATAAACTTCTGGAATAGGTAATTTTCTTCATTTGTGCTCACCGCAGAAGCAATTCCACCTATAGCTTCAGAACCATGTTCTTCTTTTATCTCTGTAAATTTATTGCTTATTTCTCTCAATGCTTCTTTCCAGGATACGGGAACTAAATTGCCCTCTTTTCTCACAAGGGCCTGGGTCAATCTATCATCAGAGTTTACATAAGTATGACCAAAACGCCCTTTGATACAGAGCGCCCCTTCATTGGGCGAAGCATCTACTGATTCGACTCTTACTAATTCATTATCTTTTAAGTAAGCTTTTAGCTGACAGCCTGTACCACAATTGGTGCAGGTAGTTCTCGCTGCGGTGTCAGCTTCCCATTTTCTTATCTCATGGCCTTCCTGTTTGGGAGTTAAAGCCCCCGTAGGACATAACTCAAAGCATTGACCGTCACCATCACATTCGGAAAACCCTCTTTCTCCCAGGCCAGCTGTGGTGAATATGTTTTCTCCTCGATCACCGAGACCTAAAATTCCTTTCTCCTGTATTTCATCACAGGCTTTAACACATCTCTGACACATGATACATTTTGATTCATCATAATCCATAACAGGAGACGAAGTATCTACCTTTGCCATAGAAAATTCGGCCGGTGAAAACATTCTTTCCTTTTTGCCAAATGGTATTTTAAGTCCTATTCTATCGATATAAGGAGAATAGGGGTTCAAGATTGCAAGGGCCACAAAAGAACTTCCATAAAATCCTATCAAATGCCCCACCATTGTTAAAACTGCCAGCAGCCCCCCAAAAACATATTGCCCCATATCGGTTGCCGGGGTTGTTTGGGGCTCTGTAGCCATGTAAAAGGCGAGAAATATCACGCTGCCGGTGAAGGCATGAAAAGCTATTCTGAGAATTATAGGACTACCGGTTGCTGCTCCCAGCAAAACGGCCAGCACAATCATGCTGCCCATATAACTGAGAGTAAGCTTCCACTTCAATTTGATCCAGATGGCCAAAAGTATTCCGGAAAGAACGGTTAAAAGCGGTGAAGCTCCCCCCATCCATCCATGTCGGTTCCAGAGGAAGAAGCTTTCAGCAATAGATAGATGTTCTGTGCCATAAAAGCCCATGGCCTCACCGAATTCCATGGCTGCCACAAAACCTTCTCCGGACAGCAGGTTGTATTCGAGATGTTCGGGATAAAATAGCTGTCCTGCTGCCAGATTGTCGGGGATAAACCACATGAGGGTGATTAACAGCAGAACCAGCGCTTTTGCGCCAGCTGCTGGATTGATAATCTTTCGCCCAAAATATTTTTCCTGTCCCCATTTGAAAACCACCATGGTAACAGCCGAAACGATGGCTGTTATATAATATGGCGAAAGCTCTACCATGCAAAGACCGACTATCATGCCAGCAACCAGGGGTGAATAAAATGTCTTATATGTTGTCTCTCCCAGCTTTGCCAGATCCTGTGATTCGAAAACTTTAATAATAGCATGACATACAATTGCGGCAACTACTGCAGTTAAGATGTTGAAGAATGCTCTCTGTCCTACGGCCAGTATTACAGCTATGGCGGGAATACACATAGCTGCAAAAGTGCGCAGCATTACCTGATCTTCGTCTAAACCTGAATGTCTCTCAGGCTTTAATTTGCTTGATTCTCTCTGCGCACCCTTATCATGATTGGCCATTGAAAATCCCCCCTCTAAGTTATTTTGTTAACATGAAGGATTAAAATTTTTAGTTTTCAAGAGGTAAGATCTGCATAAATTCCTAAAAATGAAAAGTATCTGGTTCGTAACAGGACAGTCGTCTTGAAAATACAGCAGAGGAGTTTAAGGAAAAATGCGTAAAGTACGATATTATGTGATTACATTAACTTTCAATTAAAAAGATATCACAAACTATTGACTTTATCAAGGTTAAATATTCAGTTGTGTTTGACTACTTTTTGAGTTTTTTATGTTATATTGTTAACACTTCCTCAATTATTAACTTATATACCGATATAAAATATCCTCCCTTTTTATGATATAAATAACCTGATTGGTCATTTCCGGCAGAACGGCAAATTGTCCTGTTGGAATATCATTTAGCCGGTTTGAAATCTGCAGGCAAATAATATTCGAAATTTAAACCGGCATAGTCTCCGCAAGTTCTTTTTCTTCAGGCGGATCTAAATCCAGAGTGAATGTCAAATCGTCCAGATTCCATTGACTGTCCTTCTTCCAGCAGAAAAATATCTGCTTCATAATTTCTCCGGCTGAAGTTACCGCATCTTTATAATAATCGAGAAATCTAATCCTCTCTTCCGGCCAGAGGTGTTTGCTGCCGCATTCATAAAGCAGAGAATCGAGGTTGTAAGGTATAAAAGTTCCTGAAGCCCGCAGAAGAGTCCTCTTTACTCCTCCCGGACTGTAAAGCAGCTTCTGCAGAAACTTAAAATCCCGCAGAGATTTATGCAGCAGGTCTGACCCTTCCTGAAAATTATAAATATCTGACATGTGCTCGGCAAAAAATTCCTCTATTGGTTCGGGGATATCCCCTTCGAAATCTATTGCTGATATAGGATTTAGCTCTCGGGAATTTTTCCTCTTAAATTTAGCCAGTAAAAATGTGTCTATCTCATTTTCTATCTCCTTATGAACGGTGAAATTGGGAGATCGCGCCAGAATAAAAGCATGTAGTCCTCGATCAACCAAAAAATGGGTGAGATATCCTGTTAGAAAAGCGCTATAGGCAGCTTCTTTGGTGACATTACTGCCGCGATCGACTATATCCTGGAAAGCTGGTCTGAGTTTATTATAATGCATTTTTTTGGCATAAACCGGCCCCTGCCAGGGGGTGGAAAGATTATAAAATAGCAGGTCTGATCCCTGACAGCCAAAATTAAAAGCAGTTTTGTGATGCTTGATCAGGTCAGAATAATATTTAACCTGACTGGCTTCAACGATATTTTCTCCGGCTATGATGTGGGTCCAAAAATCCGGCAATTTGCTTCCCTCTTTCAATTTTTAAATTTGTGAACTTATAGAAGCTGCCAGCTCCGTTCCAGGACAAGATTAATGTTTGACAGTCACGGTTCGGCGAATAAATTCATTCTCCAGAAAAGATCTAATTTCAATATTTGCATGCTCTGTTTCCAGTTCAGGCAGAATATAAACCAACGTTCCGCTGCCATCCGGCAGAATTCTAATTGAATCATTAAACTGAAGCTGTTCTTCGCTCAAAAGCATATGATGATCGGTAACATCAGTGATTATCCTGCCTTCATTTATGGAAACAACCTCACTGACATCTACCCGGGCCCGCTGATGAGATGTATCGCTATCAAAAGGCCTGTGAGCATTAACAGCTATTAAAGTAAACGAATCCGCCAGGTTAAGAATCTCCTCGTAATTCAATTCGGTTCCTGAGTAATCATCGAGCAAATCCATTTCATCGGCGGTATATTCCAGCTCTTCAGCTTTATCCAGTTCTCTGCTGGCGAAATACAGCGAGAAATCCTCCAGCTCCTCTTCAGAGTAAAGTTCTTCAAGAGCTGGCTCCTCCAGCACAAAAATCTCACCGTAAAATTCAAAGCGATGATCATCCCAGGCAGCCATAAGTTCCGCTTCTGCTCTGGCAGAGGTCGACAAACCAGAAAATAATAGAATTAAAGAAATAATTGCTATTAAAAATTTAGCCTTATTATTCATTATTTTCCTCCTCTATCTTTCGAAAAAAAACATCGAATAATTTTACGGATCTTCTTGTATACTGTTGGTTAATAGGTGTGTTAAAAAATTGCGCTCCCTTCGCAAAAACTTGTCCCTGAGCTCGCGCTCAGCCCGGCACATTCTGAGCCCGGTGATCTTATACGATATCTATCAACTGATAACAAGAAGATCCTATTTTACCTGTTTTATGCTCTTTTATAATTATACTACAGTTACCTCAAAAATGCCATACCTCTGACTGCTTCAGCAAATATGTTATTTTTCAGCTTAAATAGTGGCTAATAATGGCTTAAGAAAAATTTATATATTCAAACTGATAAGCAGCTGCTGTTTTTGAGATAAAAACGCCAGGGTTTATTGCGATATGTATCACCAGCATAATCTATATTTATGCGGCTGCTGCTGACAATTTCAAAATTATTTTCACCATCATCATCACAGATCCTCTCCCCTTCGTCAATATACTCAATGTGAATTTCCTCGGACTTCAAAAGATTCAGACCCGAATAGTCTTCGTCCAGACTCAAAGCCTGACAGATTCTTCCCGCCCCCCCCGCAATCTGATGGTAATTGGGGTCGTCAAGAGTGCGATTTTCTCTCATCAGCTCAATTCCTTCCAGAGGTTCACCGGCCCTTATCAATACTGCGTGAGGACTATCGACTTCAGCGGCGACGATATTCAAACATCGATGAATGCCGTAGATTAAATAAATGTAAAGATGGCCTCCCTGCAAGAACATGGGTTCTGTTCTCTCAGTTCTGCGGCCGCCGCTGGCATGGCAGGCCTCGTCCTCCGGTCCGCAATAAGCCTCCGTTTCAACTATGCGCAGAGAGAGCTTCTCCCCCTCGAGATATCTTACCAGTTTCTTTCCGATCAATTCCCTGGCGACTGTGACAGCATCGCGTCTGAAAAAATCTCTGTCCAGCATACAACCGTAAGCTCCCTCCTCGATGAAATCTGATTAAAATATCATGAAAAGCAGCGAGAAACTTATCGAAGCGCCCAGCAGCAAAATGATAAGCAATGTCAGAACAAAAGATATTACCGCTCTGCCGGAATTAAAATCCTGACTTTCTCGGATGGCAAGAACTACCAGAAATAAAAACCAGAGATAAATCGCCGTTTTCATCCAGAGAGATATGAATTCAAAAGGGCCCTGAAAAATTCCGATCAGCTCAACAATCGGCATAAAGATAAAAACAACATGGACAAAACCCAGAGCTGATAAAAGACCTAAAAAATTACCCTGGCCTTTAAAAATCTTAGAAACAAGAAATAAAAACAGAGAGAAAATCAATACAAGAACGATCCTGAAAAACGCAGTGGATAATCCAAAAAGAGCCGGCAGAAAAATTCCCCTTATAGGTGCAGGTGAGGTCAGTAAATTGGTGAGCAAGGACAGATAAGAAGCAAACATGATTATCAATATAGCCCTGATCACAGGCCGATAAGTAGCGATTTTATCCATTACCTGTCCTGGCTTAAATATCAAATCAAATAAAATTACAGAAGTACCCATCAGCCAGACTCTCCCTCTTTAATCCTTTATTGACGATCAATAACCCGGCACTTTATATTTCAAAACCGGACTCAATCCTTCTTCCACCCTCTCAACTGTTTTCAGATCTTCACTATAACGGAAATTACGAACTAGTTCCCCAATATGGGCTGTAAGCCCGAGCAATCTACGATAAATTGGGGGTTCGGGCATATCATAGTATACAGGGTCATCAATATCGGCCAGTTCACCCGCATGTTCTAACGCCACCTGCTTGCCGCCCAGCTCATCTACCAGATTCTTTTCCAGAGCCTGTTCCCCCAGATAAACCTCTCCGGTGGCCAGTTCTTCCACCTCTTCTATATCAAGTTCACGTCCGGAAGCTATAGCTTCTAAAAATTGACGGTGAGCAGTATCTGACATCTCCTGCAGCATCTCTCTTTCTCCGGGCTCCAGAGATCGATTAAACATGTCTTTGTGCTCTCCGGATTTGATGATCTCCCGTTCTATTCCAATTTTATCGAGTAGTTCCTCGGGATCATAGATAGAAAAAATAACCCCGATCGAACCGGTCATAGATCCGGGCTGGGCGATTATAGAGTCTGCTGCTGCTGAAATGTAATAACCTCCCGAAGCAGCCATATCCCCCATGGCTACCACCAGAGGGAGTTCAAATTCGGCAAAAAGATCATAAATTTCCTGAGAGGCGGCAACAGTACCTCCCGGACTGTTAAGATCGACCACGACAGCCTCTACGCCCTCAGCTTGTTCCGCTCTGTTGAGCTCATTTTCAACACGTCCCGGGGAAACAACCATTTCAGTAAATCCAGCGGCAGAACTCTGCAGGGGGCCATCCAGAGAGATCCTGGCTACTCTGTTTTCCTCGACGTCCGGTTCCAGATGATAAAAATAAAAAAGTCCGGCCAGAGCTCCGGCGGCTGCAAGCACAACCAGAATTGTGACTATTTTCTTTATAAAAGCGCTCATAGGCTCAAGCCTCCAGCTGAAATTTTAATAAAAAGAACCGGGGCCAAAAAGCCCCGGCCCTGATTCATGATGATTAACTGGATTTTCCCGTATCTCAGCCCTGTTAGACCTGACTGATAGCGTCTACAGGACACTCCTCTGCACAGATACCACAATCAGTACAGAGAGCATCATCGATTTCGTAATAATCATCCTCTTCAGATATAGCATCTACGGGACATTCATCCGCACAGATACCACAGACAGTACATTCATCTGCATCAATTGCAAAAGCCACTGGTTAAATCACCTCCTAGAATATTTAAAGTCACCCGGTATAAGAAACCACAAAAATATTTATTTAATTTGTCACTTTCATTTATTCTTTATCAAAAAGTGTTTTCCTGCTCAAGCGAAATAATTGCCAGTAATTAAAATATTCATAAAAATACAATTTATTTCTCTTCTCTCCCGCTCTGTCCCCGATATATCCCTCTAATTCTTTCCCTTTCCAGCTCCTCTACCAGATCAAACTCGGGCTCCTGAATCAGGGCAGAGTTCCACCTCTCGATCTTATCCATGCTCACATTTAACAGCTGCGAGATTTCATCCAGGCTATAACCGTTATCTTTCAAAACTATAAATCTTTCCTTGATTTCGGTAGAAAAAATACTCACAGTTTTCTCCACCCCTCTACTAAAATACAAAACAATAAAAAGGCTCCCTTATTATTCATCCTGGGTAAAGGGAGTGTTTTAAGGGAGCCAAACCACCAATCTATATAATTATATTCACTCTCAAATCGGGAATTCCTCCCTCCATCCAGGGAAAATAAAAAGTTTTTTCTATATAGTTTAGAATTAACGTTTTATCTGATAAAATATCAGGGAGGAGGTGGAAATCTTGCTGGCGGAAAAACTGGAAGAGATAAAAAACACTTTTAACATTTTTATGGAAAATCCGGATTTCACCTCAAAAAAACAGCTGCGCATGAAAAAACGTCGGGAGTGGTTTATAATCGAACAAAATCCGGATAAAGATAGTCCCTATGCCCGGTTAAAAAATTCCGGCCTCTTTGTAGCTCACATCATAGATGATGAAAACGATATCTTCACCGGCTTCTCCATCAAAAATAATATTTATATAAAACCTAAATTTTTGGGCCAGCATCTGGATGGTGAATTGCTGCGCAGCGAGCTGACACCTTATATGAGAGATATGTCAGAAAAAGAATTTGCCGGAGTTAAAATTGATTATTGGCCGGATGATGAGGGCAGAGCAGAGGTTGTTAAATTAAATTCAAGCAATCTCCATACAGGTTTCCGGATCGATTTGATCGAAAAAAAATTCACCTGAAGGTACCTCTTATCCTACCCTCCCTGCGGTAACTTACAGGGCTATTATTCTGCAGATAATTCGATACAGCAATATCTATCAAAATTTTTTCTTCGTAATCTCCCGACTCTTCCATAGCTTCATAAAAATCATAATTAGAGGCCATCTCTCTGCTGGTGGCAACCGTAAATAATCTATTCTCTTCAACAGGTTCTCCCTCATAGGTCACTTCTCTCAGACGCTCTCCAGGCTCAGCCAGCGGATAAAATGAATATTTGATCCCGCTCACCTGCACAAAACCGGTCCAGGGTTCGGGAAATTTCCGCAGCCCATCTTCTATCACCGATTTAATCTCTTTCCCGGTCATCTCCATTTGGATGATACTGTCCCGGTGGGGGTGCATTTTGAGCACATCTTCGATGGTTACATTTCCAGCTTCTATTCCCCTTTCCAAACCCTGAGAATTGACCAGCGCTATCTCCGCGCCGGATTTTTCCCGCATTACATCTGCCAGAAAATTTCCTAGAGCAGTTTCACGCATACCTATTAAATCTCCGCCGCCTTCAAGTTCAGTTTCAATATGCCCTATCACTGTGTTCTTGGCACTAATTCCGCCTTCTGCAGCTGCAAAAACCAGCAGAGTGCAGAGTGCGACGAGCAGATATTTTTTTTCAGGGATCAGGCTTCTCACCTCCAGTGAATTTGTTGATATTTTGCCCATACCTATCCATTTAAAAGAATTGATTTAAAAAATGAAAAATATAATTATCAGCAATAAAAACAGCAGCCCCAGCCAGAGGGCAAGGCTGTATCTGGTCAATCTGCGGGCTTTTTCTTTTTCCCACCAATCCAGAGGCGCTATGCCCTGGAACAAAAATGTCACCACACCGCCCAGATTGATGCAGATTACATTGGAAATGAATAAAAGAAAAGCGCCCAGGGCCAGAGTTGATTCACCCGCCCCCAAAAGCAGCCCAAAAACTACCAGAGGAGGCATAAGAGCTACCGCTATCATGACCCCAATCACTGCATTGGCAGCCCCGGTGGTAAAGGCCAGACTGCCGGCGCTGCCCGAAGCCAGGCCGAGTGCAACATCTCCCCAGCCCAGGTTGGTGCGGCTCAACACTTCCATGGACCATTCGCTCGGCTGGAGCAAAAATCCGGCCAGACTGGAAATCAGCACAGCCAGTAAAACACCGACAAAAGAAGTGATCAGCGATTTTTTCCCCAGCTTGATATCTCCCAGCGTCGAGGCAAGTGCCAGACCGACATTAGGCCCCAGCAGAGGAGCGATGACCATAGCACCGATTATTACCGCTACATTGCCCTGGAGTACACCACTGGTGGCCACTACGGCTGAAAGAGAGCACATCAAAAGATAGTTCCGGTTTAGTCCGACAGAATTATCGATTTCGGTGTACAGTTCCTGCCGGCTGAGACTTTTAGTGCTGGAAGAATTCCGGGCTTTGTCTTCTGAAGCTTTTTCAGGTCTCTCTTCCTCTTCAATTTCCGGCAGAGTTGCCTCAACTTTTATTACGTTCAGTCTAAAACCGGAAGCTGAAGCAAGATTTTGCTCTATCTCGTCGAGAAGCGGTCCGCTGTCTTCGGCCGGAAGAGTGATAAGATAAAGAGCCTTATCCTCCCACAGGGAAACCTGGAGTTTATCGACCAGTTCAAAGGACTCGAGTATATTTTTGAGCCTTTCCTCTTTGTCCAGGGGGACAACAATTTCCACTTTCCTCAACATAAAGAGATCATCTCCCCGGAGTTATTCAGCCTGAAGTCACATTCAATCTTTTCAGCAGAGCCGACGGAAGATTGGCAGTCAATACCACTGCAGCAGTCATCTTTAAAAGATCTCCTGGTATAAAAGGGACCACCCCGGCTGAAAGAGCTCCTGAAAGTTCAAATTCCCAGAATAAAATCATAAATAACACGCCCAAAGAATAAATGGTCGAAACTCCTGCCGCACAGGCGGCCAGATTTTTGAGGATGCTTTTTTCCGAAATAACTCCGGCGGCGTAGGCTGCCAGCGGAAAGGCCAGAAGATACCCACCTGTGGGAGATAATAAAACACCTATTCCAGCTGTGCCGCCGGCAAAAACGGGCAAACCGGCCAGACCAATCCCCAGATATATTATTTGACTCATAAAACCTAGCCTGGCCCCCAGCAGGATCCCGGCCAGCAGCACAAAAAGGTTCTGCAGGGTTACCGGCACGGGGCTGATTGGAAGCGGTATAGCTATATAAGCACCGATCGCGGTCATTGCCGCCATCAAAGCTGTATGAACCAGTCTGGAAGTTCTAATTTTGGTTGCGTCTCTGGTCTCATTCATTATTCTGCCTCCATTAATTCAAATGATAAATTTTAGTCAAGTCCAAAGTCCTCTCCAGTCGAAGTTAAGGTTAGCTTACCGTGCTGGACTCCTTTTAAACCTATCAGGCGGTTGGCAGCCTCCCTTAAAATTTTCGCCTTTCCCTGCATGATGATTACCTCCAGGCAAAAATCATGGCTGACATGCATATGTAGATTGGATTTAAAAATTTCCGGATAATCATGCTGTATTTTGAGCATTTTTTCTGTCAGCTCCCTCTTATGGTGATTGAATAGAAGTGTGAGAGAACCTATGACCTTCTCATCACTGCTCCTTTTTTTCTCCTCCACTATCCTGTCCCGGATCATATCGCGAATTGCTTCGGATCTATTTCCATAACTGTCACTGATGATATCATCATATTTTTCTAACAGTTCCTCTTCGATGGAAACTCCAAACCTGACAAGTTTTGACAAATCAACCTACCTCCCCTGAATAGGCTTATTCTTCGGATCAAAAACAAAGGGCAAAGCCTGTTTCTGAACTTCTATATTCAAAGGTAATTCCGGCCCCTTTTCGCCATCTATATCGGTCATAAATGTTTTTTCAGTGTTATAGGATTGTATCTTCATCTCCTCTGCTCTAAAATAGACAATATTCTCGTCGCTGTTCCAGTTTTTATTTACAAAAACCTCCACCAGAGCAGTAAACATTTCGTAAACACCTGTGTACTTTATACCTAAAAACTCAAACTGACCGTCGTCCAGAAGGCTGTCAGGAGTAATATCAGAAAAACCTCCCGCCCTGCCGCTGTTTAAAATCAGGAAAAGACAGAATTCCTCTTTTATGCTCTGGTCAGGCGTTTTAACTTCAAGGGGAATAGGCTTGAGTTCGGTGAGTTTTTGTACACCTTTTAAATAATAAGCAGCTTTACCGACCAGATTTTTCAGGTCCTCCGGGGTTTCATAAGGCACAGAGGTAAGAAAACCGCAGGCACATACATTAATAAAGTAACCATCATTTATTTTTCCAATATCGATAAGGTTAATATTTTCTCTTTCATGGATTAAATTGTTGAGAGCAAGAAAATTTTCTGGCATATTCAGCCTGGTCGCAAAATCATTGCTGGTACCCACAGGAATCAGCATTACGGGGTTGTTTAAACCATTTAGCATCATGGCATTCACCAGACTGTTTAAGGTGCCATCACCGCCGGCAGCCGCAATAAAAGTGTCATTATCGGATTTGAGATGTTTCAGGCGATTTTCTAAATTGATGCCCACAATATCATTTATCTCCAGCAAAAAATTTTGCTGGAAAACCTCCACAAATCGGTGCAGTCGATCTTTAAAGCCTGCATCTCCTGAACGAGAATTGTAAGCTAAAAAAATTCTTTTTTCCATAGGTTAACGTCTAACCTCCACATTTATAATGCAGCCTGCCCAATCTTAAATCCTCTGTAAAACAAACTGTAAATCTCGTTTCTAAAAAATCACTATTAATTTTACTTCTGCATCAAATAGAATTTCCCTGCCTGTACTCCCGGTTTGAAAGCTGAAAACCGCTGTAAAGATGTGTAAAGCATTATACTTTAAAGGCCTCTAAGATTTGATAATATATCATCAGCATAGCATATTTAGAATAGAAATATAAGTATTCAACCTGCCATTATAGTTAACTTCCGCCCGGAAATTTCTGGGACCCGATCGAAACATTAATTTAAAAAGAATTAAAAAGAATATTAACGGGAGAGATAATTATGAATGATAACAGGAGAAATCAGTCTGCTGAAGACTCTATTGAAATTACTAGAAATGTCAGTTTTACGGAAAATGCCCGGGAAATTATTGAAAAGAATGGTATAGACTCAGTCACTGTAGATCTTATCCAGCGTGGTGGCGGATGAAGCGGCGTCACTATGGCGCCTGTGGTGCAGGCCAAAAGACCATCTGAAGAAATAACAGATATGTATGATCATGTCGAAGAAGAGGGCTGCGATGTGTACATTCGTAAAAATTTAGCTGCTGAAAACAGCGAGGAAGGAATCACTCTTCACGCTGTAGGCAGCGGCAATCTTACTCGTTTGATCGTGCGGGGGCTGAAAAACTTTTAGCATTTGATTGGGCAGTATATGTACTGGATTTCGGGCTTAAATAAAAAGTTAATTAATCTCAGCAAATTCCCGGGTTAATTCCCGGGATTTTTTGGTGAAAATATATATCATATAGAAAAAACTCCTTGATAAATGTTTCCTTTTTGATAAAATGGAAGGCAGCGGATATTTTTAAATGCCCGGCCATTTTTAGAGGGCATTTTTTATTTGTCATTTATTTTAATTTATTAGAGAAGTAAATCTTAATTATCTGGGGGAGTACATAATGAATATTTTTCAGCTGTCGATCATCGGCGGATACTTTCTCATACTTTTCGGCGTCGGGATTTACGCTACCAGATTCATAGATGACACCACCGACTTTCTTCTGGCCGGCCGCAGACTGGGAATTGTGCTGGCCACCGGTGCTCTAACAGCCACCCATTTTGGCGGCGGTTTTGTGATGGGCACGGGCGAATGGGGTTTCGATCACGGCCTGACAGGTATCGCTTACGCGGTAGGTGTGGCACTTTCTTTTCTATTTCTGGCTTTTGTCTCGGCCCGCAAGATGAGAAGATTATCGATGTTCACAGTTCCCGATTACCTGGAAAAGAGATATCAATCGAAAGTGGTGAGAGCTCTGGGGGCTGTGCTCTCGCTTGTGGCTATAATCGGCATTATCGGCTCACAGGTCTGGGCTTCCCAGGGAGCTCTGGGAATTCTGGGGATAGATGAAACCTATGCAGCCATTATCGCCACATTGTTATTTATCGTTTACACAGCGGCTTCCGGATTATGGGGCGTTACTTTAACCGATGCTCTCCAGCTGGTTATAATCTTCATAGGCGTGCCCGCAGCAGGCATAGCCGGTATCATGGAAGCAGGAGGATTTTCCGGTGTTAGAGAAGGAGTTGCCGCTCTGGAACTGGGCATGACAGCCGATGCCTATTTTCACCCGCTGGGTGCGGGAGCTGCCATGGTTTTGGCTGCTATCGTCCCTACCATTATGTACACGCTGATCGGCCAGGATTTTTATCAGCGGCTTTTTGCTGCTAAAGATGAGAACACCTCCTTCTGGGCGGCCATACTTTCAGGTGTTATTCTCAGTGCCTTTGCTATTTTTCCGACCCTGACTGGCATGGCTTCGCGATCGATCTTTGGGGATGAAATTGCTGCAGCGGAAGCTGTGCCCATGTTAATAACCGAAGTACTGCCGCTGGGTATAGGCACGCTTATAGTTGCCGCTATAATTGGAGCAATTATGTCCACGGCGGATTCGCTGCTGGTGGCGGGAACATCACATATAACCCATGACATCTACGCTGAACTGATCAATCAGGACATCGAAGAGAATTCCAAAAAGATGCTGTTCATCTCCCGGCTCTGGACGGTGATACTCGGACTGCTGGCTCTCTTTATGGCTTTGACCTTCGAAGCCATCATCGGCCTGCTCCTCATGTCCTATACGCTCTATTCAGCCGGAGTTTTTATTCCGGTAGTGCTGGGGCTTTACTGGAAACGAGGAAACGCCACAGGAGCCATCCTGGGGATAGTGGCCGGCTCTACTGCCGGGGTAGCAGGAGAGCTGGGCTGGATAGATTTTGGAGGGGTGCCGGTGATAGTAGCCGGGGCTCTGGTCTCTCTGGTTCTTTACGTTGTCGGTTCTCTTTTGACAGAACCGCCGGCTGAACTTCCCGAGGAAGTGGTTTGAAATTTTAAAATGAGCCCGTGAAATCAATATGCTTTAATCCAGTACGGTATCTATAAATATGAATCTTCTTGTTATCAGTTATTGTGATATTTTAAGATTGCAGGGCTGGGGTGGGGGTACCCCCACCCCAGAATTTCCAGAGTTGTGCTCCGCCCCGTACTTTGATACAATAAACCTGCGGGATGGAGCGCACTGCGGCCCTCTTATGAGGGTAACGCTATTAAACTGTGAGCTCCATCCCGTTTTGTATTTTAAATCTGGTTTGAACAGGTGGGTTAGGCAAGGTCTTCAGTTGCGGCTCTGGCTCTGTCAGAGTAACGCTTTTTATCAAACTGCCGCCCACCTGCCTATATACATCATCAGAGGCGAAAAATAGGGAGTTGCGGTTTTAAACACTATCACAATAACGTTCGCCTGATGATGTTAATATAACTCTCATAACCAGCTTACAAGGAGTTGATTTTGATGGATTTTCAGGATTATCTTTTCGTCGGGGTGGACACTCACAAAGAAGAACATACAGCTTCTGCTGTCAATTTCTTTCACCAGGAGCTAAAGAGTATTACTATTTCCAATAATCCGGCTAATTTTGATGAGTTTATAGCTGAGCTGGAAGATGCAAGCCCAAATGGCGAAACTTTGGTATTCGGCCTGGAAGATACTCAGGGCCTGGGGAGAAATCTCGCCCAGTGGCTGGTGCGCAAAGGGTTTTTGGTTAAAGAAGTTAACCCTGCCATAACCAGGCGCGAAAGAAAGCATTCCCCTGATCCCGATAAATCCGATGACATCGACGCTAAAGCCATTGCCGATGCGCTAATTTCCGACTGGGAAGAACTCCCCCAGGTAGAAGAGGATGAAACATTTGAAGCCATCAGAACACTAAATAACCAGCGAGAGAATTTAGTACAGCGCAAAATCCAGATCAAAAACAGACTGCATAAATTAATTCATCAAAATTATCCCGAATACAAAAAGTTTTTCAGCGATTCCTTTGGCAAGACCGCCCTTGCCTTCTGGGAGAAATATACCCATCCCTCCGAACTGAAAAATTATGGGGAGACCAGACTGCACAAATTTCTGAAAGAACAGGCTAAAAGCATTCCCAATGATAAAGCCAAAACAATACTCTCCTTAGTCGATAAGGATAAGAACATGAGAGAAGATGCTTGTGCACGAAATTCCATTATTCTCATGTTAATAAAGGAGCTCAAACAGCTTCGTCAACATCTTGAGAGCATAAACAATAAACTGGAAGCTGCGGTACAAAAAAGCGAATACGAACTTACCACTATGCCAGGTATGGATTACAAATTAGCGGCTAAGTTTATTTCCTATATCAGAAACATTGACCGCTTTGGCTCAGGAGATAAATTAGCCCGCTATGCCGGCCTGGCACCCGTAGAGCGAAGCTCTGGCAGTTCTAAAGCTCATACGCATCTAAAATACGGGTGCAGAGATTTAAATAGCGCATTTTATATGCTGGCCCTACAGCAGATAGGTTCTTATCGCAATGGCAAGGTGAAAAGTGATGTAGCCTACAGCTATTATCAAAAAAAGCTGGCAGAGGGTAAGACCAGAAAAAACGCTATTAGATGTCTGCAAAGACGCCTGGTGGATATAATTTATGCCATGATGAGAGATAGATCGGTATATCAGCCACCAGAGATCCCGGATTATCAGGTTCTAAAGCGGTCAGGCTGAAAAATTTTACCCCTCAATCTGCGCAGTAATTAAGGCTGAAAAACTCAATATTTCATTGCCGAGGGTGTAGTATGCCTGATTTGCTGCCTTGCTGAAAGTATAAAAGCATATTTTGAAAGCTTAACTTGACATAGGGAGTTTGATAGATATAGCATAAGATCGGGGGAAAATTTCATTGTGAACGCAGCTTTATATCTTACAGTACAACTAAATGAGGTTTTTACACACCCATTAGCCAACTGAAGACAAGAAGATCTATAAATATTTTCTGTTTTATCATCCGTCATTCTGCTGGCCGGTCCCGAAACACCGAAGGCAGCCATTATTTCTCCTTTATGATCGAAGATAGGGCCGGCCACACATCTTATTTCCAGATCCGATTTTTCGCGTCCGTTCATAATATATATAATTTTTATATCTCACTCAAATCAGCAAATCTATCCTTCAGAGATGGATACAGAGATTTATACAGCGAATAATACTTTTCATATTTTTTGACCGCTTCCGGATCAGGCTTTACCCTATCAACCACACTTAAAGCTTTAGAACAGGCCTCTTCAAAATCGGCAAAGACTTCTGTACCCACTCCTGCAATCAAAGCTGCTCCGAAAGCAGGACCTTCCTCCACATTAATCAGGCTTATTTCTTCATTCAGAACATCGGCCAGTATCTGCTGCCAGACTTTACTTCTGGCTCCTCCCCCGATAACCCTCACTTCTTCCAGTTCAATGTCCCTGGCTTTGATGAGTTCGAGCGAATCTCTAATCCCAAAACATACACCTTCCATCACGCTGCGGAAAAAATGACTCTGATCATGGCGGGCAGAGAGGCCAAAAAATACACCCCTGGCATCGGCATCTGCGTGAGGGGTCCTCTCGCCATAAAGATAGGGGAGAAATATAAGCCCCTCGCTGCCGGGCTCGACTTCCGAAGCCATTCTGTTGATCTCATCATAATTATATTCCTCATCATACATGCTCTCCTTAATCCAGCTCATGGACATACCGGCTGAAAGCATAACTCCCATCATATACCAGCTATTTGGACGAGCATGATTGAAAAGGTGAATTCTTCCCTCTTCATCCGGTTCCGGCTCATCTGTATGCGCCAGCACCACTCCGGAAGAACCTATACTGACCATCGAGCGCCCTGTTTTAATTATACCGCTTCCCACTGCGCCACAGGCGTTATCCGCGCCACCGGCTATCACAGGTGTCCCTTCTGCCAGCCCCAATTTATCAGCGACCTCTGGCCTGATTTCACCACCAACATCGATAGAAGACATCAGCGGCGGCATAATTTCAGGTGTTATCTCCAGTTTTTCCAGTATTTGATGCGACCATTCTTTGCTCTCGATGTCGAGCAGCAGCGTGCCCGCTGCATCGGAATATTCCATGGCTGCCTCGCCAGTTAGACGAAATCGAAGGTAATCCTTCGGCAGCAGAAGACAATCTGTCCTGCGATAATTTTCCGGTTCATTTTGCTTGAGCCATAATATTTTAGGGGCCGTAAAACCTTCCAGAGCGGGATTACCTACATTCTCCAACAAATTTTCAAGCCCTCCCACCCTCTCATAAATCTCCTGACACTGGCTCGAAGTTCTGGTGTCACTCCAGAGAATTGCAGGTCTGATCACCTTCATATCTCTATCCAGAAATACAGCACTGTGCATCTGTCCGGAAAGACTTATGCCTGCAATATTTTCAGAGCTAATCTCCATCTGATTTAAAATATTTTTAATAACTTCAACTGTGGACTCCCACCAAATTTCAGGGTCCTGTTCCGCCCAGCCAGGTCTGGGATTACTCAAATCCTGTTCACTGGAGCCAGTAAGCACCAGCTCTGCTTTTTCATTCACCAGAACTCCTTTTACGCTGCTTGTACCGATATCTAAACCCAGCAAATAATTCATTTACCAACCCTCCGGACTAAAATTTTGCAGTTTTAGCTTTCATCTTCAGAATTACTTATCCAGTTTTTCCCTCTCTTCTAATTTTCTCTGGTTTTTTCGGCTAACTCTCACTCCGCTGTTAACAATATATATTCCGATCAAAAATGAAAGACCTCCGCTGAGAATGCTTCCCAGAGATAAAAATACCAGGCCAAAAAACACAAAAACGGTTCCCGCCGCATAATAAATTATTGGAGCCATCAGAAAATCCACCTCCCCTCATATCTCACCGCAGGCTTTCCCGGTCAGTATTACTCAGTCCAGTCCCTCGTAAATACTCTCCAGAGAAATTTGATCGGTTTCGACCTCATAGTTTACAAAATCCTCATCAAAGACAGCCAGCTTAACCTCCACTTCCTGATCTCCAATACTGATGTCTTTTACCTCGCTTCTTTCTCCTTCAGGATATACTTCAGTTATATCTCCCTTTTCGATATCGAGGGCATAAAGTGTCCCCCCTACAGAGACTGTACCGTAACCAAATCCTCCTATGAAAAGCAGGTGTTTTTCATCCAGCCACCAGATCTTTTTAGGGGTGTACTGCTCAGGGAGGTCTTCTCCCCTGACCAGTTCTCTTATCTCATCATTTTCATAATCGTACAGGTAGATAGACCCTATCCTCTCCCATTCAGTCGGTGCAATATAGGCAAGCTTATCTTCCTGCGGTGAAATAAGGGGTTCAGAGGGCTGATCTTCCGATAAAGTTCTCTCTCTGTCCTCAGTATCTATCTTTAAATATTCCATGCCATTTTCGCTGTCATATTCAATCTTTTCTGTGGTAATCCTTTCAGGTTCCACCTCTCTTTCAATCTGTGGTTCAGGTTCTGCCTCTTCAGTCCTCATCAAAAGCTGAAATTGATAGGATAAGAAAACTCCCGCAGCAAAAGCTATTGAAATAACAACCACAAAGAGAAACAATTTATACTTTTTAGGCATAAGATATCATCCTAATATTCCTGTATTTATTTGACTGCTTAATCTATTTCTTTCTCGTATATATCGAGCAATATATCAGGCCTGTCGGTGATAATTCCATCTGCTTTCAGCTTTTTCAGATGCATCATTTCTCCAGGGTCATTCACAGTCCAGTAATGAACGGCGGCGCCATATCTGTTGGCCCTCTCGATAAATGTTTTTCTTCTGAGATCGATGCCCTTAAAATTGGTGGGAATCTGCACCGCTGAAAAGTCACGCCAGAAAAGACCTTCGAGTTTTAACAGGGTCAGAATAAAAAATACAGCAAACTCAACCCTG
Source organism: Halarsenatibacter silvermanii (assembly GCF_900103135.1). Classification (NCBI taxonomy): domain Bacteria; kingdom Bacillati; phylum Bacillota; class Clostridia; order Halanaerobiales; family Halarsenatibacteraceae; genus Halarsenatibacter; species Halarsenatibacter silvermanii. The sequence goes on from NZ_FNGO01000005.1 coordinate 61,742, forward strand.
GCTGCCGAGCGATGGACCCGATCTGATAGAACCCTGTGATAATGAGTCAGCACCTCATCCTGAAAGCTCCCGGCTATGACTCTCTCCCCGGCTTCAGAGGAGTTAACCAGGTCTGCCAGAACCTCGGCTGCTCTTTTTCCTGTCTCTTCTTTATCCTTGATCTCCACGATCAAAATAGTGTCAGGAAATTCTTCCAGCACATCTGAAAGCAGAGGAATCTGCTGAGGCGTTTCTCTCTCAAAATCATAGCTAAAATCAAACTCTCTTAAATCATCCAGTTTCATATCTTCAATCCGGCCGCTGCCATCAGAAGTTCTGTCTATTCTGGCATCGTGATGCACAACCAGCTCTTCGTCGGCTGATAATCTTACATCCAGTTCGATTATATCCACACCCAATCGGGCCGCATTTTGAAAGGCTGTCATGGTGTTCTCGGGCTTAAGACCGGCTCCTCCTCGATGGGCTATAACTAAAGGGTTTTCTTCATTTTGGGTGATCAATGAATTTTCGGCGCCGGAATCAGCTTCCGAATTATTTGTTTTAGTTTTGCCGGTTCCTTCTCCAAATATACTGCCTACTATCCGGTATTCAGAAACTGCCAAAAGGCAGAGATAAACTGCAGCCAGGGCTGTAAAGAAATATATTAAAACAGCCATAACTTCAATCCAGATTTATTCAAATATGCCATCTACAATATCACCTACTGATCTGATAATTCTGGAAACAATACCTGCCTCGACAATATCCTCTTCAGCTATCAAATCGATGCTGTTGATTATTTCGTCCCCATCCACCAGCCTCATCTCCCCCATTTTTTCTCCTTCAGCTATGGGAAATTCAAAATCCTCTATAATGCTAACTTCTCGATCATAATCCAGATCTTCGCCTCTTTCGCGCAGAGCAGTAAGATCTTCAGCAGCGCGAGCGCTTACTTCTTCTTCGCTGCTGCCCGGAAAAGATATATTTTGAATTGAATCTCCTTCTTCTATGACAGTCTCCTGAACATAATTGCCAAATCCATAATCCAGCAGCTTTCGGGTTTGATCCTGACGTTCCTGATCGGATTCAGCATTTAATACAACAGAGATAAGCCTCATCCCTTCCCGTTCGGCACTGGCTGCCAGACAGTAACCGGCCTCCTGAGTTCGTCCTGTCTTTATACCATCCATACCGGGATAATCACGGACCAGCTGATTCAAATTTGCCAGCAGCGCTTCCCGATCGGGCAGCTCCAGATATTCCGACCAGATCTGACCCCATTCTCTGATTTCAGGATACTGTACAACCTCGCGGGACATTTTAGCTATATCTCTGGCCGTAGAATAATGATTATCGGCCGGCAGACCGGTTGAATTCTCAAAATTGGTATTTTCCATGCCGAGTTCTGCCACCCTCTCGTTCATCATTTCGATAAAACCGGAGTAGGTTCCCCCCAGATATTCTGAAAGCGCATAGGTGGCATCATTGGCAGAGGAAATTGTGATAGCTTTTAAAAGTTCTTCAACTGTGAGCGCTGTTCCGGCCTCCAGAAAAATTTGAGAACCTCCCATATCCTCGGCCCGACTGCTAACGGTCACTTCATCATCCAGCGATATCTCTCCCTCCTCCACGGCTTCCATAGCCATCAACATGGGCATGATCTTCGTGATGCTGGCGGGAGGGAGTTCTTCATCGGGATTTTGTTCATATAAAACCTGGCCTGTATTAGCTTCTACAAGAATAGCCGATCTGGCCTGCAGCTCGATGGCTGAGGCTGGAGTAGAAATTATCACAGCAGCAGCCAGCAGCAGCAGAGTCAAACCTGTTAATTTTATAAACCTGGATTTCATTTATATTTCACCTGCTCTTTTTTGAGATTTTTATTTTTGGATCTTCTTGTCTTCAGTTGGCTAATAGGGGTGTAAAAACCTCATTTAGTTGTACTGTAAGATATAAAGCTTAGTTCACAATGAAATTTTCCCCCGATCTTATACGATATCTATCAACAGATAACAAGAAGATCCATATATTTTTCCTGCAATCCTCAACAGCTTCTAATATAAACTTATGTGAATGGCCCCTTTTTTCCTGTTAACAACCTCAAATTATGAAGCAATATCGAGTAAAAATTTGATCGCAGCTGATTTTTAGTTATAATTGTAACTACAGGGTGGAAGCTATATTATAAATAATTTATATGCCTATTCAAATTATCAACAAAATATATAGATGGGGGAATCACTATGGATATTTTTCAGCGGCAGTGGCCCATGTTCACTGAAGTTGAAAAAGAACAAATTCGCAGCATGAAAGTCTTCGTTGGCGGGGTCGGCGGACTGGGCACCAATCAGCTCATTCAGCTGCAGAGAATCGGGGTAAAAAAAATATATTTTATAGACAGAGATCATGTGGAGGCTTCGAATTTAAACCGCCAGATACTTTACGGTCGCGGCGACATCGGGGAGAGCAAAGTCAGAACAGCCAAAAAGAAACTGGAAGAATTCAATTTAGAAACTGAAATAGAAGCCATTGAGGGGCAGATAACCCAGGACCTGGAAATTCCCGACGATGTCGATATTGTTCTGGATGCCCTTGATAATTACCAGGCCCGTTTTGATCTGGAAAAGGCAGCCTGGCAGAAGGAAAAACCCTTCGTTCACGGAGCAATTCGCTCCTGGCACGGCCAGCTTACAAGCATTATACCCGGTAAAACTCCCCGACTCGAGGAAATTTTGGGTGAAAATCCCGACAGTAAGAATGAAAAAAATGGGACCATACCAGTATTTTCACCGGCGGTGACGATGGTAGCTATTCTGCAGGTGCTGGAAGCGGTGAAGCTTCACCTTGATATTTCTGATAACCTGGCCAATAAATTGCTCTTTGTGGACATGCAGGATTACTCTCTGGAAAAAATCGATTTTAATTAACCATCAGAAAACTTGAGTTTATTCTAAATTTAAATTTAGATAGAATTAATAAACTCAAAAACCTAATGGAGGGGATAACTATCAAAGCCACAGGTATAGTAAGAAAAGTTGACGAACTCGGACGCATAGTGCTTCCCAAAGAACTCAGAGACACTCTCAATATCGACGAAAAAGATCCTCTCGAATTCTATGTAGAAGACGATTCTATAATTCTCGAGAAATATGAACCCGGCTGTTATCTATGCGGCAGCGTTGAAGATCTCATCCAGTATAAGGATAAAGATATATGCGAGGTATGCATTGCTGACCTCGGTGAAATGAGCTGATTTCACACCTGTACAAAAATCACCTGTTACAGGATAAAATCTCCCATCTCCTAACTTTAATAAGGTGATGGGAGATTTTTTATATTAGCTCACCGTGACCAGGATTTCGCGCCTGCTTCTGGGCCCGTCAAATTCACAGAGAAAAATATTCTGCCAGGTGGAGAGCATCAATTGATCTTCGCTCAAAGGTATCGTCTCCTGGGGACCTACCAGGCCGGATTTTAAATGAGCATCCCCATTTCCATCATGCCGGTCATGTTTCCAGACCCCCTGAGGAATGTGTTCCTGCAGAAATTCAATTACATCCTGCTGCACGCTGTCATCCCAGCTCTCCTGAATCATTATCCCGGCAGTAGCCCCTCTGACATAAACATTAACCAGTCCGTTTTCTTCGTCGATATCCGCGACTGCTTTTTTCACCCTGTGAGTTATATCATAAAGCTCTTCCCGGTTTTCAGTGGACATGACAATCGTCCGCTGCAATTTTTATGACCTCCATATAACAGTTATTTAGAATTTCCTATCCTTCATCCTTTTCTTCGTCAGGTCTATCATCAACTTGCTCGTCTTCCTCCTCATCCTCAGCACCCGGATCAAGATCGCCGACAGCTTCATCAGCGTCTATATCCAGATCTTCGGTATCAATATCGTCCAGATTAGTCTCCCCCTTCAGGTCAGCTTCTGGAGAAGCCTCTTCCTCTCCTATTTCGCCTTTTTTCTTCATCTCTTCAATATTCTCTTTAGTCTCCTCGATCAACTTTTCAACATCGATCTCAGAACCCTCAGGAAGATCAATATCTTCGCCGCGGGCGAAATATCTAAGCATCTCCATCGGCAGCGGAAACACAACCGAAGAACTTTCCGAGGAGGCAACTTCGCTGACCGTGCGCAGAGTCCTCAAATTCATAGAACCGGGCTGCGTGTTGAGAATGCCGGTCGCTTCGGCTATTCTGGCTGCAGCCTGCTTTTCACCCTGGGCCTGAATGACTACAGCTCTTCTTTCCCTCTCAGCCTCAGCCTGTTTGGCTATAGCCCTTTTCATGCTGGAAGGAATTACGATATCTTTCAGCTCGACAGCGCTGACCTTTATTCCCCAGGGATCTGTGGCCTCATCTATTACCCGCTGCAGCTTGGAGTTTATTTTCTCCCGCTCGGAAAGCAGCTCATCCAGCTCCGCTTCGCCAGCGATACTTCGCATCGTGGTCTGGGCCAGCTGTATGGTGGCCTGATGAAATTTTTCCACATTGATCACCGCTTTTTGAGGGTCAACCACCCGATAATAAAGAACTGCGTTAACCCTGCAGGTGACATTATCTTTGGTGACAACTTCCTGTTCGGGAACATCATATACCACTGTTCTGAGAGAGACTCTGACCACTCTATCAACTATAGGGATGACCAAAATTAAACCGGGCCCTTTTGTTTCCACAAATCGACCCAGGCGGAAGATTACAGCTCTATCATATTCTTTGATAATATAAATTGCCTGACTTAAAATCAGCAGAAACAGGATCAAAAAACCTATAGAAAAAAAGGGAACTCCTTCGACGTTAAACATAAATATTACCTCCCCCTGTAGAGCTGGAAAAACCAGCCCAGGCGCGAAATCTTTCACTCTTCTTTTCCGATGTCATTTTCACCTGTTTCCGAAAGCGGCCTGACAATTAAAATCATGCCCTCTCTGCCAATCACTTCAACTTTCTCGCCTTTTTCCAGGCTGCCAGCAGCTACATTCCGGTCGAGTCTGGCATTCCACATCTCTCCTCCCACTTTGACCATGCCCTGAGGAGCAATTTTTTCAGCTGCAACACCTTCTTTATCTCTGAAGATGCCCTTAATATCATCGCTGCCCAGCTTCCTGAGATTGATTATTTTTTTGAGAACAATCAGTATAAACAGAGCAGACATAGCAGCAATTCCTAATACCAGCATCCTAAAATTAGCAAACCATTCCGGCGGCATCAGGGGCTCGCCGGGAAATATAAAACCGCCCAGCACCAGTAATGCCACTCCTATTGTTGTGAATATGCCGAATGTCGGGGTAAAAAGCTCGACCACCAGGAAAAATATACCCAGAGCCACCATTATCAGCCCAAGATAATCAACTTCAATAATACCCAGACCAAAAAGAGCCAGAATGAGAGCCAGAGCTCCTCCAACCTCGGGAACGATTGTGCCGGGGGATGAAAACCCAATTATTATGCCATAAATACCCACCAGCATAAGGAGAAAGGTCACCTGAGGATTGCCCAGAATATTCTCAAAGCTTTCCCAGATATCCATTTCTCTCTCGGTCAATTCTGCTCCTGCTGTATTCAACTCCCTGGTTTCTCCTCTGATCTGAACTTCCTCTCCGTCAAGACTTTCCAGCAGCTCCGCTCTGCTTCTGCTGACCACATCTATTATCGTCTCCTCCAGAGCTTGATCGGCCGTAAGGGTCAGGTTCTCGGTCACAAATTTTCCGGCTATCTCCTCACTTCGACCTCTTTCCCGGGCCACGCTGCGAATATGTCCTTCTATAAAATTGATAGTTTTCTCATCGGCAGCTCCCTGGTCTCCTCCCGGGGTAAACTGCACAGGCATAGCAGCCCCGGTACTGGTGCCTGGCGTCATGGCAGCTTTGTGACCTGACAGCAGCAAAAAGCTTCCGGCCGAAGCTGAAATAGCTCCCGCAGGAGCGACATAGGTTATAATCGGAATGGGAGATTCTAAAAAATCTGACATTATTTTGAGAGTTGGATCTAAAAGCCCTCCCGGCGAGTCAATTTCCACCAGCAGGAAATCATAATTTTCTTCCTCAGCCTGTTCAAGGCTGTTTCTGAGCATTCTGGAAGTGCCCGAAGTTATAGTGCCTTCGACTCTTACCAAAAGCCCCCGTGTTTCCACCGGCTCCTCCTGTTCTTCCGGTATTCCCTCCGGCATCACATCGGCGGATATACTGGAAGCAGCCAGAGATGGTCCATTCAGATTAAAACCCAAAAATAAAATAAAACTCAACGCGATTATAATCGCCGCGACTTTCATAGCCTCAAAAAATCCGGTCAGCAGCGAGGGCGAGGAAATTTCTCCGCAAAGATATCTCATCTGCAGTTCCTCCTCATATATGGAGCCGGATTGGTTAAAAATCTTTTACAGAGCAATTATATTATATCATAATTAGAAAATAAAAGAAAAAAGAATTAAAAAAAGAACCCGGCTCATTATTGCCAGGCTCTTTTTGAATCAGAATAGTATTTTAAAATGCTTTTTAAATCCGGCCTTAGAGTTCAGGCTGCATATCCTCAGCGTCACCGTTGAACTCTTCCATGATATCTTCGGTGATATCTACAGAATCCAGATTTTCCTCTCCAGAGACTATGCCTTCTGAATTCAGCACCACGTTATAACCCAGTTCAGCAGCGATATCTTCGATATCAGTTTCTACATCTGCGATGGCATCTTCCAGAAGATCCTGCTGCATCTGCTGCAGCTGCTGCTGCATCTGCTGCTGCTGCATGGCTGCTTCTTCCTCATCCATATCTTCAAGTTCAGCCATCATTTCCATCTGCTCTTCCTGTATTTGCTGCTGTGCATCCATTATGGAAGGATGGACCATCAAAACCTCCTGCATATCGACAGTTGCGACTTCCAGATTATCGGCCTGAGCTGTAACAGCAGGTCCTAAAAGTACACCGGCTACCAACAAAACTACCAGCAGTGAAACTCTATAATCTTTAATGAATTTAACCTCCTTTGATCTATGACTTGCGTTTGCGCAAGTTATCTGATGTCCTGATCTTATCTGTTTATTGAGTATACCACTTTACTAAAAAAATTTAAACCCCGGGCCCGGAAATATGTTCGCTGCAGGTTTTGATAATTGAAAAGCAAGGCTAAATTAAAATTCCTCAGGAAAATATCCCCTTATTTCCTCCTCCGGCTCTACTGTGGTGATAGCTTTCTTCATGATCATCTGAATCTCTTCCTCAGTGCTCACAGAAATAACGTAATCGTCATAACCGGCCAGCTTCCCCTGGATCTGCACACCATTTTTTAAATAAACGGTGATATCCATATCTTCTTGTTTGATCTCTTCCAGAAAATTGTGCTGTAAGTTTAGGTCCTGCGACATCGCTTATTCCTCCTAATTTCAGGATAAAAATTTAAAAACATATAATTGATGCAGCTGTCTCCTGGTATTTTTACATTTCTGGACCGATATTAAATTTTCCTGCCGCTCTGATAATAGAAGTTTTTCAGGAAACTTTGTCCTCAGCTATAACCAGGTTCAGTTCATCGGTCAGATCGATCTCCTCTCCCGTATCCAGCAGCCGCACTATCGGACGACGCGGATAACCTTCATTCTGATCTACAACAACCGCTTCCCTGCCATCATTTAATCTGACCGTTATGCCGCTCGGATAAAGCGTGATATACCGCATAAAATATTTAACCAGCTCAGGATCAAATTTTTGACCGCTGCGCGAAACTATCAAATCGGCCGCCTCACTTATGGACCATCTCTCCCGATAAACTCTATCACTGGTGAGAGCATCAAAAACATCAGCTATGGCAACAATCCTCGGAAAAATGTGCAATTCTTCGCCTTTTACCCCGCGGGGATAACCATTCCCCTGAAAATTTTCATGATGGGAGAGCACGACTGAGAGAGAGGTTGCCTTTATTTCCTTAAAGTCTTTGAGTTTATCATATCCCAGTCTGGCATGTTCCTGAATAATTTTATATTCTTCCTCGCTCAGTTTGCCCGGCTTTTTCAAAATGTCATTCGGTATATTGGCCTTTCCCACATCATGGACGAGAGCTCCCAGCCCAAGCTTTTTTATATCTCGATAGTTAAGCCCCACTTTTTTTCCCAGCAAAATTGAAATTACCGCCACATTTACCGAATGAGCATAGGTATAATCATCGGCGGTTTTTATATCATATAAGTTTATTACAACACCCTGACGATCTATTATATCGTCAATAATAGTTTCAACCTGTTTTTTGGCTTTATTGAAATCGGGAGTTTTATCATTAGAAATATCATCAATAAATTCTCTGGTAAACTGTCGCGCTTCCTCTCTGGTGCTCTCTCTGATCACATCATCCACTTCAATATCTTTAGAGATCTCATCTTCGACGTAAATATACTTGATCCCCAGTTTTTTTAATCGTTTTCGAAAACGCTGTAGATTATTCTGTCCTTCTCGTAAAAGGTATCTTCCGCTATCGCTGATAGGTTTAGCGAGTTTCATATCTTGTTTTACATTGTCCAGGTGTACCAGTCTCATCTTAATAACCACCCAAATCGGATTGTTTTATTTAGAACACAAAAAATATATACCTGCTTTTTATTGTACTCATATCCCGACTAAAATTTCAACACTTTTTTTAATCGTTATAAAAAATAATCATTTTAGACGATTTGGGTGATTTTGAAACTCTCAGAGATCACCGAACACAAAATCAGCAGAAAAAATTTTTTCAGCCCTTCGTCCGGCCCTTCTAATAACCTCCGCCATCAATTCAGCCGCTCTCTCCCCTAGCAGAGACAGATCTATCTGCCTGCTGCCGGTAGACAGCGCATACATTGTATCGCCATCGACGAGGCTATGGGCAGGCCTGACAGCCCGGGCCAGGCCGTTGTGAGTTATCTGAGCCAGCCTGCTGGCTTCTGCCGGATCAAGGTCGGCATCGGTCGCAACGACCCCCAGAATAGTATTCTCGCCGGAGGCTTCACCTTCTTTTTGTTTATTCTCAAGAACATTCATAGTATTTAGAAAATGTTCACTTTCTCTGTCATAAATACCGGCAATAACATCCCCGTTCTCAGCTAAAATTTCGCCAAAACAGTTTACAACGGCCAGGGCTCCCAGCTTCACTCCACCTTTCAGCTGACATGAAAGACCGGCCATTCCGCTCTTCATTCGATATTCCTGACCGAGAGCATTTCCCGCCGTAGCACCCGTTCCCGCTCCCCTGCTCCCTTCCTGTAAGGGCCTTTCCTGGATGGCCCGATAACAGGCTTCATAGGCGAGATCAAAACCGGGAGCTTTGGGCTGGCCATAGTTAAGATCGAAAATAACTGAGGCGGGCACGATAGGAACAGGAACAGCCGAAGTGCGGTAACCAATACCTCTTTCACTCAAAAAATGCATCACTCCCCCGGCAGCTTCCAGTCCGTAGGCACTGCCGCCGGTAAACAGCAGGCCGTGAATTCTCTCAACGCTTTTATCGGGAGAGAGCAGAGCATGCTCTCGGCTTCCCGGAGCTCCTCCCCTAACATCAACGCCAGCAGCTGCACCTTCCACGCCGGCCAGAATAACCGTGCAGCCAGTGCCAGCTTCTTTGTCCTGGGCACTGCCGGCCTCAATGCCGGGTACTTCGGTAAAAGGTTTCATAAATATCACCCTGCTTTATAATTAGAGCCGAGGACTAAAATTCCTTCTATAACCCGAATTTCTGACCGCGATGATTCCGATCATTTGAAATCTACAGTTCCTGAAATGCCGGGCCGGGTCATATTTTCCGGAGATAAAATCTCATTTAATTTTTCTTCAGTGAATATGTCCTTTTCCAAAACCACATCTCTAACATTTTTATCAGTTGATTTCACCTCTCTGGCAATTTCTGTGGTCAGTTCATAACCTATATGAGGATTTAAAGCGGTCAGTAAACTCATACTTTCCTCCAGTAAGGTCTCACATTGTTCCCTGTTGGCTTCTATACCGCCAATGCATTTTTTCCGAAACATCTTTACTGTCCTCTTTAATATTTGTATATTATCCAGCAATTTATCAGCAAGCAGAGGAATCATCGCATTCAACTCAAGCTGGCCTGACTGGGCCGCCAGAGTTATAGCCTGATCATTGCTAATCACCGTAAAAGCAGCCTGATTAACAGCTTCAGGGATCACTGGATTGATTTTGCCGGGCATAATTGAAGAGCCAGCCTGGACTTGAGGTAGCTCTATCTCACCCAGGCCTCCCCGAGGACCAGAAGATAAAAGACGCAGATCATCTGCCAGTTTATTCAGATCTACCGCCAGGGTCTTTAATAACCCTGAAATTTCCACAAATACATCCAGGTTCTGAGTGTTATCAATCATATTTTCAGCGTGAGCCAGGCCGAGACCGGTAATATTTCGCAGCTCTCTGATCACATTAAATATATATTTTCGGGGAGCATTTAAGCCGGTCCCGACTGCAGTGCCCCCCAGATTAACTTTCTTTAATCTCTCTTTAACTTTGTAAATGCGCCATCTATCACGGCTTATAGCTTCGGCATAGGCAGAAAACTCCTGGCCCAGAGTTACTGGCACTGCATCCTGCAGCTGAGTTCGACCCAGTTTAAGTATATCAGCAAATTCCCGTTCTTTCTCCTGTAGAGTCTCCTGGAGCCGGGATACTTCTTCTGTTAGCCAGGGTAAAAGCCTCAGTCCGGCAATTCTAAGTGCTGTCGGATAAACATCATTGGTGGACTGAGCTTTATTGACATCATTGTTGGGATGGACTAAATCGTATTCCCCTTTTTGACCTCCCAAAATTTCGATGGCTCGATTGGCTATCACTTCATTGATCATCATATTCGTGGAAGTTCCCGCCCCTCCCTGGAGGGCATCCAGGATGAACTCCTCTTCCAGTTCATCCCTTCTGATTTCCTCACAGGCCTGAACTACGGCCTCTTTTTTCTCCCGACTCAAATCACCCAGATCATGGTTGACAATCGCTGCTGCCTGTTTGATAGCAGCTATTGCTCTGATCAATTCTGGATTGACCTGGCGGCCGGTGAGCGAAAAATTTTCTGCCGCTCTCGCGGTATGAATTCCGTGATAGGCTTCTTCTCTTATCTTCTTTTCGCCCAGCAAATCTTTTTCCTGCCGCATCATTTTTCCTCCCAAATCATTCTGGCCATGGGAAAAGGTTCTAAAGCCCTATCCAGAATGCCATGCACATGAGCAATCAGCATTCCGTAATTGACAATAGGTATATCGCGGCTGTCAGCTTTTTTCAACCTGTATAGAATTTCTTTGCGATTGGCCATACAGCCACCGCAGTGAACAATTAAATCATAATCTTCCAACCGATCAGGAAATTCCCTTCCTGATACGTGATCAAATTCCAGTTCTCCGCCAACCAGCTGTCTCAGCCAGCGGGGAATCTTAACTGTCCCAATATCATCAGGTGTCCGATGGTGTGTGCATGCTTCAGCTATCAATACTTTATCGCCTGTATTCAAGCTATCAATTCCCTTAATTCCCCGGATGAAAATCTCCAGATCCCCCTTATAGCGGGCAAACAAAACAGAAAAACCGGTCAGAGGAACTCTGTCGGGAACATCTGCATCCACATCCATAAACGCCTGAGAATCAGTAACCACAATTTCCGGATCTGACTTTAATTCCTTCAGTGCTCCTCTCAGTTCACGCTCTTTAACAATCATAGCCTGAGCGTCATTATCGAGCACATCGCGTATGGTCTGTACCTGCGGCAAAATGAGCCTGCCTTTGGGAGCGGCCATATCGACAGGCACTACCAGTACTGCTGTCTGCTGGGGCTTGATCAAGTCACCAATTATATGGGGTTCTTCAAATTCAGAAGGAGCATTGAATACTATTTCTTTCTTTAAGTCTTCAATGTTTGTTTCTTCGACGGCGCTAACCGGCTGTAACTCGATTCCCAGTTCTTCACTGAGGCGATCAATTCTTTCGTCCTCAGCCCGATCAACTTTATTTGCCGCCCCCACCACGGGAATATCTCTGTCCTGAACTTCGGCCAGCAGCTCTTTTTCGGCTTCATCTATTCCCTGCCCGGGGTCAACTACGAAGATGGCTAAATCTGTTCTTCCCAGTACTTCTTTTGTTTTTTCAACTCTTAATTTCCCCAGCTCACCATCATCGTCAATACCGGCTGTATCGATCATAGTCACCGGGCCTAAAGGCAAAAGTTCCATTGACTTATAAACCGGATCTGTAGTCGTTCCAGCCACATCAGAAACCACCGTCAAATCCTGATCTGTCAGGGCATTTATCAGGCTTGATTTGCCAGCATTTCTGCGGCCGAAAATCGCAATATGAAGCCGATTAGCCCGCGGCGTTTTCTGCATCGATTTCACCTCCCAGTTCAGCCGTCCTGCTGCCCAGCCTTCGGAAATAGCGCGGCGGATCTCCCCATTCATTATAGGCTATTTCCTCACCGATGCTTTTCACTCTGTTTTTGAGACAGCCCCGGCAGTCCTCAGCTTTTTCATCGATACAGGGTTTATTTTCGTAAAGTTTGTAATTATCACGGTATTTTTGGGGGGTGACAACCGGCATCAAAATGTTTGCCCCGGCTTTCAAAGCTTTCTCTCGCCCCCGGGGATGAAGAGCCTGCAGCGCGGTAGTAGCGGCGATATTGACGTCAGGAATCAAAATTCTCAAAAGGCTGACCATCTTAAGGCTTAAATCAAGATTTTTCTCATCCAGATCTTCAGGTAAATTATCTCCGGAAGCCAGCGGCGTTCCGGAATGAGGAACATAGGGCCCCATACCGATCATATCGATTCCCTGGCGCTGAAAAAATTTCAAATCACCAGCCAGATCTGCCGGGGTTTGACCGGGCAGACCGATCATTACGCCGGTGCCGGTCTGGTATCCGATATCCTGTAGGTCTTTGAGACAATCAAGCCTGTCCTGAAATCCATGATCATCCGGGTGCAGTTCATCGTAAAGATCAGAGCTGGTAGTCTCTATGCGCAGAAGATATCGATGGGCTCCCGCCTTAAACCAGCGGCGATAGGTGCTTTTATTCTGTTCGCCCAGAGAGAGTGTAATCCCCAGCTCTCCCCCGCTCATCTCTTTGATTTCGCTGATAATCCCCTCGATATATTCAGCGTATTCTTCCGCCTGAACCTCGCCAGATTGAAGAACCAGAGATCCATATCCATTTTCATACACCCAGCGGGCCGACTCAAGAACCTCCTCTCTGCTCATCTCAAATCGGGTCAGCTCCTGATTATCGCGTCTGATACCACAGTAATAGCAATTTTTCTGGCAGTGATTGCTGAACTCAATTATCCCGCGAAAATAAACCTTTTTACCCACCTGTTTAACTTTTTCCCGATATGCCCGTCTATATAAACTTTCAATTTTTTTCTCATCCTCAAGCTGCAGAAGACCGGTAAGTTCATCTTCGCTCAATTCGTCTCCATTTTTTAAAATCATAGGTAAATATCTCTTTCTCCCCGACCGATTTTATTCAGTCTTTCCTTTATTCTGCCGGCCAGGTCGGAATTATTTTCTTTCATCTCGTCCAGATGATGTTCGAGACAGCTCTCCCCCCGCTCCTGCAGCTCATCGCCGGCAAAATCCTCCAGGTATTCCTTGAAGGTCATCATGGCATTGGGTTTGCAGTACTGCTGAATTTTGCCCGGGCGGGCCAGATCCATGAAATCTTCACCTGTACGCCCCTTGCGATAGCAGGCTGTACAGAAGCTGGGCAGATAATTTTTCTCAGCCAGTTCGTAAATTATCTCGGCTATGGGGCGGGTGTCATGCAGTGAAAACTGCTCTTCTTTTGAATCACGCTGCCTGGCTTCTTCATAACCACCCGGAGAAGTGCGGGAGCCGGCGCTGATCTGCGAAACCCCGTGACGAAATAGCTGATCTCTTAGGCTCTCTTCCTCCCGGGTGCTCAAAATAATGCCTGTATAGGGAACGGCCAGCCTCAGGACGGCCACAAGCTTCTTGAATTGAAAGTCGGAGACTGGAGCAGGAGGATTATCTAGAGGTGCTCCCGCCGCCATATTAAGACGCGGAACGGAGATGGTATGAGGTCCCACGCCATATCTCTCCTGGAGATAATTCGCATGGAGCAGAAGTGATATGACCTCGAAACGATAATCGTAAAGCCCAAAAAGAGCACCGATGCCGTAATCATCTATTCCGCCTTCTATAGCTCTGTCCATTACCGAAAGACGCCAGTCATAATCCGATTTAGGTCCGGAAGGATGCAGTCTGTCGTACGTCGGGCGGTGATATGTTTCCTGAAAGCAGGTGTAGGTACCAATTCCCAGCTCATCCAGCTGCGAAAATTCCTCTACAGTGAGCGGAGCCACCTCGACGTTTATCCGTCTTATCTCTCCAGCTTCTGTCCCTGTTTCATAGGCGGTGCGAATGCCTTCCAGCAGATAGGTCAAATCTTCATTTTCTCTCTCGCCGGTTAAAACAAGCAGCCTTTTATGCCCCTTTTCTATGAGAGCCTCGACTTCCTTCTTGATTTCCTCCTGAGAGAGTCGGCGGCGTTCAACCTCGTCATTTCCCTGGCGAAAAGCACAGTAAAGACATTTGTTGTCACAGATGTTGTCAAAATATAGAGGGGCAAAAAGAACCAGCCTTTTACCGTATATGGTCTCTTTTACCTGGCGGGCTGTTTGCAGCATCAGCTCAAGCATTTCCCGCTCCTCAATCTGCAGGAGGGCTGCTGCTTCCTCCGGGCTTAATCCCTCCAAATTTACAGATTCTTTTATTATCCTCTCAATCTCTTCTTTATCGCGGGCAAGTTCCTCCCCTCTGGCCAGAAATTTTTCGATGTTATCCTCGCGGAAAAGCTCGGCCAGTTCATCTGCTTCAGCCGTCTTCTCTGTGGTCATGCTGTCAAAATCAGCTGTCCTGTTCTTCATTTTTAATCCTCCACCTCCTTTGAAGTAAGAGCAGACTTAACATTTACTTTCTCCAGCGAGCCGAGTTCTCCGGTTATAGCTCCGATCTCATCAGTATCGCCCTCAACCAGCAGCGAGATAACTCCCATATTATCTTCCCGGCGGGGCACTCCCATACGCCCGATGATTATATTGCCGTATTTTGAAAGAATCTCATTTACCTGCGAGGCAGCCTTCTGACGATCATCGATAACGATAGCAACAGCTCCAATTCTCCTGGACATTTTTATTTCCCCCTTCTATCATGATCATGATTTATGTAAAATATCCACACAAATTACAAAAACAGGCCCAAAAAAAACATACCAGGGCCCGTGTGAAATTTGCCTTACTCCCTGATCGCAGGCATCTGGCCCTAAACTCAGGAGATATATTCTGTTTTCTCCGGATAAAAAATTGAGCTATCTCATTAATGTTCTTTCATGAAAAATCAGGAAATTCCTGCCTGTCAACAAAAATTTTTTGGATCTTCTTGTCTTTAACTGATAACAGGAAGATCCTGAAATGATAAAAGCCATAAATCAAAAAATAGTCAATCCCAGGACCCCTCCAAAAATAAGGACAAAACCTGGAGGAAGGTTAAAGGCCAAAAGCCCGAAAAAAGCTGCCGCCGCCAGAAAAATCCCTTTTAATTCCGGAGTCAGGGCTGTACTCATCTCCCAGGCAAAAAAAAGTATCAATCCCAGGGTGGCCAGCCTCACCCCCCGCAAAAATCCTTCAAAGCCCGGATGG
Source organism: Halarsenatibacter silvermanii (assembly GCF_900103135.1). Classification (NCBI taxonomy): domain Bacteria; kingdom Bacillati; phylum Bacillota; class Clostridia; order Halanaerobiales; family Halarsenatibacteraceae; genus Halarsenatibacter; species Halarsenatibacter silvermanii. The sequence continues at coordinate 77,388 of NZ_FNGO01000005.1, forward strand.
TTTTGATAACGACTAAACCCTTTTACAACCAGCATCATCAGAATTACAGCAGGCAGCATGACTCCCAGCGATGCAGCTAATATTCCGATTATACCTGCCACCTCGTAACCCACATAAACAGCGTACTTAATCGAGATAGGTCCCGGAGCAGCCTGTGAAAATCCGGCAACGTTTATAAATTCCTCCATAGAAAGCCAGCCATAATTTTTGACAATTTCTCGCTCAAGCAGAGGATAAAAAGTATAGCTCCCTCCAATAGCCAGTGCTCCCACTTTGAAAAAAGCCCAGAATAATCTTATTAGCACAATTTCTCAACCCCCGATATATGATTCCACCACCTCGTTATATTTAATCACATATAACGAACGTAAAAAACTTAACTTACAGTTGAGGATATCATTCTAAAAAGCTTCAGTCAACATATTATAAGGATCTTCCTGTCCTCTGTCGTTTGCAGGTAAATTTTTCCTCAGACCTACCTCTCTCCTGAAATTTTCTAAAGCCTCTGACCTAACCAGGTTGACCGTGCTGCCCCCAAAACCTGCTCCGGTCATTCTGGCCCCAATAATCCCGCATAAGCTGAATCGGTTAGAGCGAAAATATGCACGTAATCACCAACCGCGTCGATATACTCTCGATAAAATCCGATGTATATCTCCAGCAGCTCATCCAGCAGATCACGGGCAAATTCCTGATTCATCTTTATGGGGGCTTGATTATAATATCTGTCACTATTCATACTTTTCTGCGCAGGAGAAAAATGGCCTAAATTAGCTGTCATTTGCGTTTTTGACCCGGGTTTAAACAGGATATCCAGCCATCATAAAGAAGAATAACAATATGACTCGAAAAAAACAGCCTAGGAGTTTAAAATATGGAAGCAATATTAGTTCTGGCTCTGCTGGCTTTATCCTATCAAATACTCGTCAGGATGCTGACAGCTGCCGACAAAAAGGATAATCACCGGGAAAAAGAAGAGGTGAAAACCCCTAATATCCACAAAAAAACCGGAGAAGAATTCGCCGGTGGTTCCGGCCGGCCCGAAGATCCCTATCTGATCGCCAGCGCCGAACAGCTAAACAGGGTGCGTTTTTATTTGGACTGCAATTTTAAACAGATCGAAAACCTGAACTTAAAAAACCATTTTAGACTGCAGGAATGGCATCCCATCGGCGACGAATCCGCTGAGTTCACCGGTAGTTATGACGGCGCCAGCCATCCCATATCCGGGCTTAATCTTGAGAATGAAAAAGGAAGGTACTGCGGTTTGTTCGGGTACACCGGGAAAACCGCCGTTCTGAAGAATATATATCTGCAGGATGGCAGCTTCTACGGCGATTTGTTTTTAGGCGGCCTCGTGGGCTGGAATAAAGGCAGGATTATACGCAGTTATGCTGCTGGCAGGATAACCGGCTTTAAAAATATCGGCAGCCTGGCCGGCAGCAATGACGGCACAATTGAGGAATGCCTGGGAGCAGGCAGAGTTTATGGGGCCAGCAACTGTGGAGGTCTGGTAGGCTGGAATGGCGGTCGAATACGCAATTGTCATGCCAATACCAGCGTTAGCGGCAATAAGGCTCTGGGCGGTTTGACAGGCTGCAATTATGGTTTGATCGAAAAATGTTTTTCATCCGGAGATGTTTACGGAGAAAAAAGATCAGGTAGCCTGGTCGGCTGGAACACCGGCAGCATAGAAAAAAGCTATGCCCGACGGGGGGCAGCCCCAATTCGGGAGTTCGAGCGCAAAGCCGGCATTTTAAAAACTGACCGCTTATTGAAACAAAAGAAAACTTTTACCTCCTGGGACTTTGCTGAAACCTGGAACATCAAAGAGGGCAAAAGTTATCCCTATCTTGGATTTTAACACCATATAATCTTTCTTTACTGCCTCAGTGATTCTATGAACTGGCGGGCGGTCCGACCGGATTGACCGCTGTTTTTTTGCCGCCATTTCAGAGCTTTTTCTTCCAGTACAGCCTCCGGCATGTTGATATCTTCCTGTTCCGCTATACCTCTTACAATCTCGAGATACTGCTGTTGATCGGGGGAGTTGAAGAGGATGGTAAGTCCGAACCTCTCGGACAACGACAGCCTCTCATTGATCATCTCCCTCTCATGAATTTCTTTCTCTCTATCCTCCCACTTTTCCTGGACGAGATGGCGTCGATTGCTGGTTGCATAAAATCTGACATTGGCCGGACAGGCTTCAATCCCTCCCTCCATAATATTTTTAAGCTGTTTATATTCCGTCTCAAAATCCTCAAAAGAGAGATCATCCATAAATATGATAAAATAAAGGCCTCTGCGGCTGAGTTCTTCCATGATATCGGGCAGCTCATCGATCTGATCGCTGTTTACTTCAACCAGTCTAAGGCCGAGGTGAGTAAATTTATTCAAAACCGCCTTGACCGAAGAAGATTTTCCGGTGCCGCTCTCTCCATATAAGAGAACATTTTGAGCGGAGCCGTCCTTCAAAAAAGCTTCTGTATTGTTTATCAGCTTCTGTTTCTGCTTTTCGTATCCCATTAAATCGGAGAATGTCACCGGATCGGGATTTTTGACAGGCTGCAGTCCCCGGGCGCTATCCCAGAGAAAAGCCCGGTATTTATTAAGCCTGCCAGCACCTTTCCGGTGATAATACTGGTTGAGTGTTTCGAGCATCTGCTGGCCATCACCTTCCAGCTCCGGCAGCTTCCGGCTGTAATTTTGGGCCGCCCGGCTGCCGGCCGACTCTTCCAGCGGCTGATAATTTTCCGTTTCCATTTTGAACTGCTGAATATACTGCTGACCGGCTGCCGCCATTATTTCAGGTGTTTGAAAAGAAAGGAGTTCTTTTAGAATTTCCATATCGTGTATACAGGCCTGATAAAGACTCTGTTCAGAGGATAATATCTGTCTCTCACACCCCAGAGTAAATAGGTTTTCGGCAGTCACAATCAACTCCAGAAGATAATTGGTCCATAAATCGCCGTTCAAATTATTTTTTTCGGCATTTTTCAGCAGATGATTCAGTATATCTCCCGGATCAATATCTTCATCCCCGGCCAGAATAGCCCGTTTTAGCTTTTTGATCAGGATATTATCGTTTAAAGGATAGAAAACTGCGAGATCTGATAAATTAGCCATCTTGCTTTGAACCCTGGTTCTAATACTCATAAACACGCCACTCCCTATTTCCCGAGAATAATTTCCGACAGATAGGACTTAACCTGCTGTCTTTAATCCACTATAGCCTGAACCTATCTGGATAATTTTTCGCTCACCCTCATGGCGGCTTTGGCACCTTCAGCTGCTGCCACAATAATCTGTTTATCCTGGATGTTAGTCACATCGCCGGCAGCCCAGATTCTTTCGGCGCTGGTACAGTTGTTCTCATCTATTATTATCTCCCCGTGCTCATTTATCTCTACTGATCCTTCAGCATATTCGCTGTTCGGTTTATAGCCTATTTCAATAAAGATCCCCTCGACAGACAGCTCCCCGGTTTCTTTTTCAGCCAGATCCATGATTTCCAGCCCCTCCACCTTATCCTGGCCAAAAATCTCCTCCACGCCGGTACCGGTGTGAATATTGATATTTTTATTGGCCTCAACTTTTCGGATCAGCACATCGTCACCGGTGAGTTCGGGTTCTACTTCTATCAATTCAACGCTGCAGTCCAATTTGGCCAGATCAAGGCTGGCCTCCAGACCGGAATTGCCTCCCCCCACGATGGCAACATCTTTTCCGGAATAAAGATAACCATCGCAGGTAGCACAGTAATGCACTCCTTTGCCTTTAAACTGCTTCTCGCCGGTAACATTCAGCTCTCTGCTTTCCGCCCCGGTAGCCAGTATAGCCGCTCGAGCAGCAGCGGTATTTCCCGAACTCAATTCCAGGGTTACACTCTGGTTTTTTTTCTCCTCTATCGAGCTCACCCTATCACCAAGCATAATATCGACATCATATTTTTGTACGTGCAACCAGAAAGCCTGAATGAGATCAGCTCCATCAGTATCCTGAAAACCTAAATAATTGTCGATCTCACCCGATTCCAGCATCTGTCCGCCCATATCCTTACCGATTATCAAAACTTCCAGTCCTTTACGGGCAGCATAAAGAGCCGCGTTAAAAGAAGCCGGGCCGGCCCCGACAGTTATCAAATCCCAGGTTTTATCGAAATAATCCGCCTCCTCTTCGATGCCGAGCAGATCATTTAGCTCTCCGGAGATATTGGCATCGACCAGGTCGTCATAACCACCCACCAGATGACCGTCGATAAATACCTGAGGTACAGTTTTAGCACCGTCTGTCCTCTCCTGCATCTCCTCTTCAACTTCTTCTTCGCCGATATCATATTCCTTATAGGAAAAACCTTTGCTCTTGATAAGAGCTTTGGCTTTCTCACAATAGGGACACCATTCCAGGGCATAAATTTCAATCTCACAAGATTTAGTCATTTTTTCACCTCTCTCTATGACAGGCATCTTAATAATAAAGTATCAGGAATAAATATCCAGTCAGGTCTGGCCTTTTAAATTAATTCTTCGGCTTTGTCCTTGAGTTCCTCTATCTTATCGCTCCGCACTCTGGATTTGGCCACTGCTTCCATAATAAATTCCTCTCACCCAAGAAATTTTTGCCATCGAACAGAGACACCATAAGCCCTGCTGCCCGGGGATAACAGCAGGGTCAAAAAGAGATCGATCAAATATCATAGGGAAGGATCAAAACTGTGCCTGTTTCTATTTCATCTTTCTCCACCCTGCTGGCCTGCAAAATTTTATATTCGGAAATACCGCTCCGACGGGAAATATCTTCAATAGTCTCATCAGGTCCCATTTCGTAGGCCATATACCCTGGAAGCGTTAGGTTATATTGATAAAATTCTCCCTCATCACGCATCTCAATATCCTCCGTTTCAACTCCATAGATATCCTTCAGCTTCATCGATAATATTTTATTTTCGGAGGTAAAGGTAAATTGATAGGTTTCCGGCCAATCAGAGCGAGCTCTCATCTCCCTCTGGAAGATCTGCTGACTGACCAGACCGGAAACATCTGCTGCTTCTTCCCGCGAAGTCGAATCCACCCGATCATCAGATTCTTCACGGGGTAAAAGCCTATCTATGCTTTCCGGAACTTCGCCAGCAGTTTCCTCTGAAGGCTCGGTTAAATCAATCTCATCCTCTCTCAGTTCATCGAGCAAATCGCCCGGATCTAAAGCCGTCTTTGAATCTGCGGGTACAGCCCTCTCACTCAAAAGCTCCTCCAGATCAACCTCATCAATTTTTTCAGCATCAACATCCTCTTCTGGTTCCTGCTCCTCCTGTTCTTCTGCAGCCTCACGACGCAAAAATCTGTCCATTATTTCATTTCTTCGGCCTTCAGGTGCAGGATCTGTTTCTTTTTCTTTATCCAATTCTCTTTCTAAAAATTCTTCTAACTTCATAACTTCATCTTCATCCTCTTCCTCTTCTTCAAAAATATCCGGTGTCGGTTCTTCGACATCAACTTCAATCTCTTCAAAATCATCAACCTCATCATCCGGGGCAGCAAGTTTGGGATCGGTATAATCCTCTTCTTCCTCAGGTGCTTCTTTTTCGACCTCCTGTTCTTCCTGTTCTTCCTCCTCTTCAGGAGCATAAATCAGTTCAAAAGGATCACGCATCTCCTCTTCCCCATTTTCCCCGGCGCTGACTGCTGCCCGGGGCGTGGGCGTTATGAATGCCAGTGAAATAATCAATATAGCTATTATGATCTTGCCTTTAAAGCCGGGTAGAGCGAAGTTCATAACCTTTACCTCCCCGATTCATTTTCATAAAATTGCTGCAGAATATCCCACTGATAAAAGTTGATATTTATCAGCATATGCAGTTCATCATCATAGGTATTTATTACAAAATCCTCTACCTGATACCGAAAATCTTCCTCATCAATCATACTCAAGAAATTATAAAATGATCGATAATTGCCAGCGAGTGATAGGGTATAAAGATAACCATCTTCTGTTTCCTTTGAATCGCTGTTTCTCAGCCTGAGATCAACCTCCTGAATTTTATTTTCCAGAATATCCATAGCTTTCTGTTTATCGTAAATATCCAGCTCAAGCAGATCTTTCATTTCCTCCTCCCTGTAATCAATTTCTGCCTGAAGATTTCCAACATCTCCCAGCTCCTGCTCCCTATCTCTTATTTCTTCTCTCAGGCTGGATATTTCTTCGTTCAACTCCTGTTCCGCCTCTATCATGGGATTATACATAAAAATATAATAAGCAGCTGCAATCAGCACCGCCACAACAATATAAGGTATTATTTTAGTGAAACCGGATAAACTTCCGATTTTTTTCATGGTAAAATCTCTCCCGTTTCCAGAGCCAGTTCAATTTCAAAAAGCCATCTATCTCCCTGCTCCTCCGTTTCAATCACTTCCAGGCTGAAAAATTCAGTTCCGTCGATATCTTCAGCAAACTGGAGAAGCTTATCTTCATAAAATGAACTGCCGGTTATATGCATTTCATCCGCAGAAAAATTGAGCTGATCAAATATAATCTCATCTGGAATAAGCCTGCTTAATTCTCCCAGGCCAGCCCCCAGATTATAACGATAAACTTCTAATGCTTCGAGCTCATTCAATTTTTCCCTGCGCTTTAAAAGTTTTTCATACTCATCGTATTCCGCAAAAAGAATTTGTCTTTGTTCCTGAAGAGTTTCTTTTTGCTCCTCCAGTTCCGTTATCTGCTGAGAATTAAAGTGATAATGAATCACTGGAATAAGCAGGGACAGAATGATGAGCAGGATCCCAATTTTTCTGGCCAGTGATTCTTTTCTTCTGTGCTGGTCATTCTCCTCGCCGAACAAATTACCCCTCATCAAAAAGCACCTCACTTATCACCAGGCCTAAAGCTCTGGAAATCATATTCTTATCCTCTCTATAAAATTCTCTCTGTTCCTGGGATTTTTGATTCATTTTCACTTCGATATCTTCCAGCGGATCTATCAAAGATATATTATAATCCATTCTGTCAGCAAGATAATCTCTTAACCCCTGCAGTTTAAAACCGCCCCCTGTTAAGTATATATTTTCAACCGGCATTTCGGGGAATTTATTGTTCTGCTTTTCCAGAGCTTTTTCTATCTCCTCTTTAAGCTTTACAGCTATTTTTTCAGCTTCAGAATTTTCTTTTATCTTTTCCGTGTTCAAAGCTGATTTCATCTGCGATTTATCCTCTTCATTCCAGCCCCTCTTTTTATCTTTGGTAATCCAGGCTAAATCTTCTCCACCCAGTCCAGTGATCCTGTCCAGAAAAAAGTCTCCTTCTGCTGCTATTGTCACTCTCGAATTGACCGTATCCATATTTAATATCAGAGCAGCATCGGCCAGTTTATTTTGGTAGCTCAAAAGTGAAATCAAAGCCAGGCTCTGAAAATTGGCTACCTGTGGATAAAATGAACGTTCTTCAAAAAGATTTTTGTAACCATCGAGAACACCTGTGGGAATCGCCAGGAGTAAAATTTCCCATGTATCCTCTTTTTTGTCCAGAATTATATGATCACAGTATACATCTTTGGGAAACAAACTAAGATGAGCTTCGAGCATATTATTTATTACCGTCTTAAGATTTTCCTCATCAACACCGGATATCTGCATTCTATGTAAAAATTCCTGCCCGGGTGCAGGGGAAATTATAAATTTCTCTTTTTTACAGGGGGATTCCTGAAGGAGATTGTTTACTGCTTCTTTTAGGATAGATTTATTGTCAATAATTCCATCATTAATAACTCCCGCAGGAATTCTCTGTTTGCGCCAATCATATAAATGCACTTTACCCCTCTCCACACCGCAGTGAACCATGTTGAGGCTATTGTGGGCGAAATCCAGTGCTGTATAATCACTTTTCTTTTTAGAACTAAAAGGATTTATTGGCAAATCTACCATCTCCCTCGCCGTCCTGATAATTCTACGTCTAATTTTAATTATTCTGGAAGATTAATTGCTAATCCTGCATATAAAAGTAAAGTATTTTTCCAGAATAGAAGGAGTTAAGATGAACTTCTAGAATAATTTAATTGAGCAAAGATAAATTTACTCTAAAATCTGACTAAAAACTTGTAAAATTACCCCCATTATCATAAAATAAATTGTAGGGAGGAATTTCAATAATGTCCGGATTCTCTTCTCCTGCATAAGTTTGACTTCAGCATCATACATAAGTTAATCAGCAGTTTATCGCCCCTCTTTTTATCATCCGCTTATTCGCACATCATAATTTTATTTTATGAGGAGGAATTAAGATGAAGAAGATATTTATATTAACATTCTGTCTGATTTTTTTGCTAGCATTTACCGCATCCGCCCAGCCTCAACCACCTCAAATATTTCCTGCTTTTGATTTAGATTTAAATTACTTATCTGTGGATATTACCCATCAATTTGAAGGCGATGGTATGACCGAACATATTCAAGATATTATTATTTTTCATGATGGCAAAGAAGTGATAACCCAGAGTCCGGGAAGACAGCTTGAAGAAACTGAGACTTTCCTTTACTATATGCCTGCTGTTACCCAGGGAGACGAAATCAAGATTGAAATAGAGAGCAAAGTAGCCGGCGGTGCCTCGGTCACCTTCCAGGTCAGAGGAGATTATTTAACCGATAATGTGGTAGAGTAATAATTAAAAGCAAACATCATATATCATAATAGATCATAAGAAAAGCCCAACTGCAGAACAAAAATTAGCAGTTGGGATTTTTTATTCTTTTCAGATACCGCACTGATAACAAGAAGAACCATTTTACACTAAGCGCCCGCCTCATCACTGCAGCCTTCCCTGGTTTTGCTTTCATCTATAACGGTCACCGGCACCGGACATCTTTTCAGCAGCTCAGCAGCTACGCTGCCCATCTGCTGGTAATTATCACGCTGCCCGCGGCCGGTGCCCATAAAGATATAATCAGGTTCATATTCACGGGCCAGATCCAGCAGTTTGCTGGCGGGATTTTCATCCCGGGGTGTTATCAGCCTGTGTTCTATATCCCTGAGTTTTTCCAGCTCATTTTTAATCTCCTGATTTGTCAGCCCGGCCTCCCCTGTTCTGACATTGACCACCAGCAGTCTGGCATCCAGCTGACGGGCTATTCTGCCAGCTTCCTTTAAAGCCATGCGCGCCGAGCTGCTGCCATCCAGAGCTACCAGCAGTTCGTATTCTTCTTTTACATTGATTCTAGTGGGGTCAATTTTGCCTTTTTCCAGCCAGCGGCCGGCAAAAAAATCTATGCCCCAGGCACCCAGGGGAGCAGTAATCAGGATCGACAGAACCGAAATAGCCAGTATATATTCACCCTGAGCCATCCCCGCAGCAAGCGGTATGCCTCCGATAGCAGCCTGTACGGTGGCTTTTGCTGACTGCCCTATAACCAAAAACCCTTTTTCTCGGCGAGAAAAACCCGAACCTACTGCAGCAAGATACATGGCCAGCGAACGTCCCAGAATTAAACCACAGCCAATGATAAGCAGTCCCATCAAACCGGCGGAAGCCATAACATCGAGATTGACAGCAGCTCCAATCAGAACAAATAGAAAAATTTCGGCTACCTGCCAGATTTTATCGACCTCTCTGCGCAGCCGTCTGGCCAGAACAGTATCGCGTTCCAGAATGGTAAATCCCATGGTCATGATAGCCAGGAATTCAGAATAGGGGAGAAAATTTTCTCCCAGCAGAAGCACCATAGCCAGGCTCAAAGCAAGAATTAGTTCTGACATTATACTCTCTTCGACCAGATCGGTGCTGCGCAAAATATATTTGAGCAGCAATCCGGCCAATCCACCAAAAAGCAGTCCCAGTATTATGTGCAGAGGAATGTTGAGCAGCTGTAAAACAGGCCTGCCCCCCATTTGATTTGCTGCTAAAGTCATTGTTAAACCGAACATGGTAACAGCAAATACATCGCTTAAAGTCCCACCGGCCAGAATTAAATCAGGAATCCCCTTTTTGACTCCCAGACCCTGAGATTTTAATTTGAGCATCATCGGGACCACCACTGCCGGTGAAGCGGCGCAGATTATCCAGCCCAGCACCCAGCTAACAGGCCAGCTCCATCCCAGTAAAAAGCGGGCTGCTGCTGCAACTACACCAGCCTCCAGCAGGGGCGGCAGAATGCCCAGCCTTAAAGCCACATCACCGCGAGAAAAAATCTTATCGCGATCAAGTCCCAGGCCTGCTTTAAAAAGAATAACCAGCAGTGCCATCAGCCTGATCTCACCGGCATACTCCATTATGACAGCCGGCAGCAAGCTGTAAAAATGAGGACCTATAAAAATGCCGGCCACCAGCATCCCTACAAGCGGTGGAAGTTTTAATCTTCTGGCCACTTCTCCTGCAGCAAATCCTATTATCAGTATCAGCAATAATCCTTCCAGCATTTTTTTACCTCCTTGACCGGTAAATCCGTTTCCTGGTTTAAATTGTATCCGCTCAAAACAAAAAGACCCCTGTTCCGTAATTATCCCCGGTTAAGCAAGATAACTGCGGAACAGGAGCCATCAGCCGTGCGTTACAAAAAATTTAAAAAAAATCAGCGGCAGTTGCGGTGAGCTCCATCACCTGTTGAATTTTTACCTTACACTGACGTTATTATAACACAAGCCTGTGCTTAATTAAATACTTATTTACAGATATGTTTTTTTAAATGCTCTTCTCTCTGCCACTCTTCGAGGAAACTAAAAATTTGATTATTATTTATATCCTGATGTAATTCATAAGAAATATTGCCGTCTTCCTGTCTGGTTTTAGCTATTAAGTTTTCAGTTTTTTTCTTGAATTCATCGATCTTATCCTCCTGAACAATAAGTTTCGCCACTACTTTAATCATATAATCACCTCATTAAAGATCTCTGCCGCCATAATGGCGGCAAATTTTTCTTATTATCTCCGAACGTGTGGGATTGGGCCAGAGGCATCTCTGCCAGTCTCTGCAGCTGAATTTCCTCCTGCACAGCTGCTGCCAGCAGACCGTGAACCTCCTCAAGACCTTCACCGGCCAGATGAGCACCGACCACAGTACCCTCCATCTCATCGATTATGAGCCTGGCCAGACCTTCCTCTTCGCCTGCCGCCAGGGCCCTGAGATTGTGAGCAAATGTCAGACTCAGGGCTGCGAATCTATCCTCACCTCTCACATCCTCCTCTCTGAGACCAATACCGGTCACCCGCGGAGTGCTGAAGAAGACATAGGGAATATGGAGATAATCAATTTCAGTCTTCTCCCCCAGTATGGTGCCGGCTGCCACCCGGCCCTCACTCATGGCAGCGCTGGCCGATGACATTCCTCCCACCACATCACCGGCCGCCAGTATGCCGGGCTGTGAGGTCTGCATCCTGCTGTCCCGGGAGATAAAGCCCTCTTCATCGAAGTCGAGCTCCAGATCAGCCCCCAGATCCGGCAGCACAGGTTTTTGAGCTCCTGTCAGTATTAGGACCTCAGTCTCGATATGACCTCCCTCCAGCTCCAAAAGGAGCTTATCCTCTCTTTTCTCGAAGTCCTCAACTGTGTTTGATGTTTCAATTTCGATACCGCGCTCATCGTAGTTCTCTCTCATAAACTTCGCAATCTCGCCATCGGTATTGGGCAGGATTCTCTCTTTTTGCTCTATCATCGTCACCCCGGCCCCCAGCCGGTCGTAGAGGCTGGCAAACTCAGTTCCCTCAACATCTGCTCCCACTATCGCCACACTCTCGACCTCCAGCCAGTTACCGGCCATTACCTCCTCATAGGTGATTATGCGCTGTGATTCCGCCCGGGAAAAAGCCAGCGGAGAAACCGGCCTGCTGCCGGTGGCCAGAACTATATTCTCCACCTCCAGCTCAAGTTCATCCTCTCCAGCAATCTCAACACGCCCGGCTGCAGGTATGCTGGCCTCACCCCTGTATATTTTTACGCCTGCCTCCTCCAGATCGGACCGCCAGCTGGACTGGGCCCTCTTTTTCCTGCCGGCGACGAGATCCTGCAGATGATGAGGAGCTTCAGCACCATATCTCTCCCCGGCCGAAATAAGCACTTTGGATATAAAATAACCGCTGTTGACAGCTCTGCCGCCGGGAGCTGACTTTTCCACCAGTGCTGTCCTCACACCTGCGGCAGCCAGCTTTTCCGCACATGCTCTGCCGGCGGGACCGCCTCCGATTACAGCTGTATCATAGTTCTTCATCTTCAATACCTCCCAGAAAAGAATACTAATATTTATGACTGGAGCAAATAATATTGCCTGTTCCAGATGTCATTCCAGTGACCGCATGATTTAAGATGATGAATTTTTTGTTTAAAGCTCAAAATCTATTATCGTTGAAAAGTAGCTTTCAAAATCCCCAGTTTCGTCAACTTCAATTCCAACATCATAGTCTCCAATTTCATAATCATCGTAAAATCTCTCTTTATAGTAACCCCAATCATCATAATTGAAATCAAGGTCTATCTTGCTAATATTCCATTGCCCATTTTCAAAATCAGAAACAAAATCATATAGCTCTTCGCGATTATAATTACCCTCACCTAAAACTGCTCTTAAAGCTACATCCATGGTTTGTACTGCAAAATGCCGTCTGCTCAAAAATTCGTTTGTAGAGTTAGTGCTGCTTAAATTTTCTTCTAATCCTACAGAAATTCTAAATTTATTAGTATTAGGATCATCTTCAGTTGCTTCGGATGTTGGAGGGTTGGCTATAAACAAATCTATGCCAGTCCCAAAATCAATATCATATATATCGCCATCAATTCCATCCCAGCCAGGTGCATTGCGTGGTTCGATATCTGATGTATCTAACTCAATGTTAGACCACCAATCATCGGAGTACTTGGCACTATCGATGTCATCCATATCATCCTGAATGTTTTCTAATGTGTAGTTCCACTTTTTAACAAGAGGCTCTTTAAAGCCAGTTTCATCGCCAAATATACTATAAAATATATCTTGTTCTGGATAGAGATCAATATATTCACCCATCTCTGCAAAGCCTTTTTCTGATTGAATTATATTTTCTATTTCATCCTCAGCTTCTTCTTCCGCCGTTACTTCTTCCTCTTGGCGGCTAAATCTTGCTTTAACTGCTTTATCCTCTTTTACTTCTTCCAAAATAGCTTCATCGCTATCAATTTCTTCTTCACCAATTTTCCATACATCCAATTCCCACTCATCCTCAGGTTCTGCTTCAATTTCAATATTCTCATTTTCATAGAACTTATGGGTGCCTGATGATGGTGTGATTTCTCTTTCTCCCTGAGCAACCCCCAAATTTACCTCCACTATATGTTCTTTATTAATTGTTTCAATTTCTCCTTCAATTTCTTCTCTGCTAAAAGAATAATCTTCATCATCATCCCAATATTCTAAAGCTCTCTCGTAACTATCTGCTGCTTCTGAATAATTACCTGCTTCTTGATATTCCCTGGCTTCTTCCACTTTACGTTCCACATTTTGAGGAAGAAAACCTCCAGTTATAAATATTAATATGAAGGTCATTAAAATTACTTTTCCAAGTTTTTTAAAGGCCTGTTTTCTATTTTTTTGTTTTATTATCTTTGGTTTAACCAATCCAGCGATTAGGGTAATAATACTTCCTAGAAAGACAATAATAATAATAGCCAGTAGAATTTCAGCATTAATTATTTCACTTCTTAATGTCATTAATAGAATTAAAATTATTAGAAATGCTATTCCCATCGTTTTCAGGCTGGTTTTTATTTTCATGGCTATTCTTGGACCAGACTTCTTATTACTATCACTTTTTGGTTTTACAAAACCATCTTTATCATATTCTATGTTTAATTCATCTTCATTTTCTTCTTTATTTGTATCATCTTCGTTTGTATCATCTTCGTTTTCGGTTTCAGAATTATCATTGTCCTCAGAATAAAAGTTCAACTCCTCACCGCAATTGTAACAATAATTAGCATCATCTTTGTTTTCTTCACCGCAATTTTGGCAATAAATAATATTCCCCCTCTCATCCTTAAAGCATACTATCTACAAACTCTTCTATCTCCTCTTCTGAATAACCTTCCTGTCTTAAGCTCTCTTTTACATTAGAAACAATCGCCTGTAAGTGGCTGTCCTTCTCTAACATCTAAACCAGCCTCCTTGTATTTAATATTCATCTAAATTCTCTCCCGCCACATAGATCAGATACAGCCTCGCAAATTTCTTAAAACTCTCGTTCTTTCTGACTCATTGAAACCAGCCTCTTAATAGTTTTATGGAAAACTCTCCCCCTACATGCTTAACTCCGATGTTCCAAGATTCTCACAGAAGCTGTCTTATTTATTTTTTTATCATAACTGCTTAATCTAGATTCTAACTCCATAAGCAATTCTTTTCTTTTTTCTTCGTCTTCTATTTCCCGAGAAAATTCCTCCAATAATTGTTCAGTTTCTCTACCATCAATATTTTTGTATATATTATCGTAAATTTCAGCCTGCATCTCTTTGTAACCTATAAATTTACTGGGGCCGAATATATCAAGCTTCTCATCATAATACCATCTTTTGAATTGACTTAACTTTTTTGTTATTTCAGTTCTTCCATTATTAAAAGCAGCTTCGAATCTTTTTAAATTTTCTCGAACTTCTTCTATGTTTTCAACTAATTCCTTTCTGCCCATTTTTTTATTTCCCCCTATTTGTTTTACTTTTATAATGTCGAAATAATCCTTCTTCGCACTGTTTTCAACTTCTATATGTTCTCTGTTTACCCCAGCATCCAGATTGCCTAAATTTTCAAGCCAATGATAATAAGTTGATGCGTGAATATATTTCCAGTAAGAAAGAAATACTGCTGCTCCCTTTTCTGCTTCTTTATTTAATTCTCTTGTGATACTCTTTAATGTTCTCCTGTATCTGCCAGTATATTGTTGATGGCCAATATTAAAAGCATAAATATAATCAGGCTCATCTTGACATGGATTTATTTCAGAAACTTCAATACTGGCATCTCTTATCTTTTTGATAGTTGAAGAAACGGCTATTCTGCTATCAATTCCATTTAATGAAACTCCCAAAGCAGTGGCATCATCAATTTCTTCTGCCATATTTCCATTTTCAATAATTACACAGGTCTCTCTAGACCTGCCTTCTCTAATTTCGAGTTTGCCGCTTATTACCCAGGGTATTTTTTTGCACATATCGAGATAATCAGCAGCTTTTTCATTACTTGAGTGGATGAATGACAGCGCAGGCAGAATCATAATATCAACATTAATTTGGCTGGCTTTCTCAATCATTTTATTGAGCCTATCTTTATATTTTTGTTTATCGTTTTTGTAGTTTTCAATTAATACATTTCTTAATTTCTTTCCTAAATTATCGTTTTCTTTTAGCTCTTTTTTTCTTATTCCTAGATCCAATATTGAACGAGCAACCTTAAAATTTTGATCTATACTCACAAAAATCCTCCTTAAGTCTTCACTCCTCCACAATACCCTTCTCCAGCAATTTCATGGCATCCTTATAAAAGAGCATATTGGTTTTCGCTAATAACTCCTGCTGTATCTTAGCCATATCACCGCTGTTACCCACTGGCACCAGCACATTCTGAGCTCCGTTATCCGATAACATGGCCACAGAATCGGAAAAATTTTGATTATCCAGTTTCACTCAATTCATCGTAAACCCTATCAAACAAATAATTAATAATAGCCTTTTGAAAGTCATCATCGTTCATCATTTTTATAAATATCTCCTGGTTCTGATCCATTCTCTTATGAGCTTTATCTTCAAACGCATCTTTAAAAGCATATTTGAAGTTGTCTTTGGAATTATTTTTGGCCTGGATTTCTAATCTCTCATCAGCTAACATATCTTCTTCTATTTGATCGACAAATAATTTATCAGCTTCAGTAAAATCAGTGCCAAAATGTTCATTGAAAATTTTTATGATCTCAGATAAAGACTCTTTTTCCTCTTCTTGTTGATCACCAGTACCTGCATCAGTAGTGCCACTTATATATTCGGTTTCACCTTCACCTAAAGAGAAATCCCCACTATTTGTCTGCTCTATTCTGTAATACTCCAGAGTTACTTCGTTATCAAGCTTAACCCTACTTATATCCCTATCCTTGGGTAACTTCTTCAGTAGAAATTTACCGTAATTATATAGCTTATGCAGCTCTGTATCATGCATATCATATATCTGCATGATAAAAGAATACTGGCGCACAAAGGTGGATAGTGTGCTTTTAAACTCCTGTTTTTCTTCAGGTTGTTTTTCTCTATATCTTTTCACCGCTGAATCAATATAGGAGTTTAGTAATGACTGATCCTCTGTATTTTGCTTCTTTTTGGGCTTGAAGAAAACTTTGTTGAATTGTTCAACCTCAGACTGCCAGTATATCTGATAGTCATCAAGTTTATACTTTAGATCAATTATTAAATTGGGATCGGTGGTTTCTTCCATCATAGTTTGTTCATAATAGGGCTTAAAGGCTTTTTGAATATCTTCAGCGTCATTGACAAAGTCCAGTACAAAGGTATCGTGCTTGCCCTCACAGGTTCTATTTAACCTGGATAGTGTCTGAACTGCTTTTAAACCTGAAAGTTTTTTATCAACAAACATGGTATGCAATAATGGCTCATCAAATCCAGTCTGATACTTTTCTGCTACAATTAACACCTGATATTGATCGGTTTTGAATTTACGTGGTAATTCATCTTCTGAAAAATTATTCATGCCGCTTTCTGTATACTCTTTGCCTGTATCTTCGTCTGTAACTGTTCCTGAAAAAGCCACCAATGTACCTATATCAGTGTAATTATTTTCTCTGATGTATTTATCGAAGGCTTTTTTATACTTTACGGCTCGTTTTCTAGAAGAAGTAACCAGCATGGCTTTAGCTTTGCCATTTATCTTGTTTTTTGTCTTTCTTCTGAAGTGCTCTATCATTATCTGCGTCTTTTGGGCAATATTGTGAGGGTGTAATTCCACGTATTTAGCTATTTCTTTTGTGGCCTTTCTTTTCTCCAGCTCAGGGTCTTCTTCAACTTTTTTTGCTACCTGGTAGTAAGTTTTGTAGGTTGTATAATTTTTCAGGACATCAAGAATAAAACCTTCCTCAATAGCCTGCCTCATTGAATATAAGTGGAAAGGTTCAGGTTTGCCCTCATCATTTGTAGTGCCAAACTTCTCCAGAGTTTTAGGTTTTGGGGTGGCTGTAAAAGCAAAGAAACTCAAGTTATTTTTTGGCCCCATTGCATCCAGGTCTTTTATTAGTTCGTCCTGATAATCCTCTATATCTTTATCTTCTCTCTTCTTCTCATACTCTCCCAAAACTTTATTGAGTGATTTGGAGAGTTCTCCACCCTGAGATCTGTGGCCCTCATCTACTATAACTGCATAATCTCTTTCGGGTATCTGCCCTATCTGGTCTAAAATGTAGGAAAATTTATGGATGGTGGAAATTATAATTTTAGCTCCTGCTTTTAGGGCTTGCGCTAACTCTTCGGAGCTTTCATCTATCTTTTGAACCACACCTGTTTTATGATTGAACTGATAGATAGTATCCTGCAGCTGCTGATCTAATATTCTCAGATCACTAATAACCACTATTGAGTCGAAAATTATTTCATCATTCGCGTCATGAAGTTCGCTGAAATGATGGGCGAGCCAGGATATAGTTATGCTTTTGCCGCTCCCCGTTGAATGCTGGACTAAATAATTATTACCCACACCCTTTTCCTCTACGTCTGCAGTTATTTTTCTAACCGCATCCAATTGATGATACCTGGGGAATATCATTATTTCATCAGTTATTTCCTGATTACCTTTTATTTCAGTTTCCTCTTTTATATACATGAATCTACCCAGGATATCCAATAGGCTATCTCGTTCAAGCACTTCACGCCAGAGATATTCTGTTCTATAACCATCTGGATTAGGGGGGTTGCCTGCACCGCCATCATGGCCTTTATTGAAGGGTAAGAATGTAGTATCTTTACCTCTTAACTCAGTAGTCATGTAGGCTTCATCGGGGTCTAAAGCAAAATGCACCAGAGATCTTTTGTTATAATGGAATATTAGCTCATTAGGGTTTCTATCTCTCTTATATTGCTGTTTGGCATCTTCTACTGTTTGGCCTGTCATGGGGTTTTTTAATTCTATGGTGATAATGGGAAAACCGTTGACAATTAGGACCATATCAACTGATTTATTATTGCGTTTGCTGTAGTGAAACTGTCTTGTTACCTTTAGTCTATTCTCCTTATATTTTTCTTCAATCTCAGGATTAAGGCCACTGGCAGGAGCAAACTGTACTAAATCAATATGCACACCTCTATCCTTAACCCCTGTCCTCAATACATCCAGCAAACCACGTTTTTTTATAACGCGATCTAAGCGATCTAAAAATTTAGTCTTATAATTTTCACCGTGGATATCTTTTAATCTTTCCAGTTTATCTGGCTGTGTGGCATCAATAAATTCAAATAAAGTTTTGGTGTCAAGGCCCCAGTCCTTATCAAAATCTTTTTCTTCTCCTTTTAAATATCCATTCTGTAGAAGATGATATTCAATTGTTTCTTCAAAACCAATCTCCTGTGTGTTTACAGGCATAAATTAGCCCCCTAATTAAGCTAAATCTCTCACATCAATCTTGCCAGTAACTGCTTTTGATATTAAGGTTTTGCGGTACTCTTTTAGATTATCAATTTGATTCTGGGTTTTAGATATCAAATTATCTATCTTTGCTGTTTTTTTATCGAGAAAATTAGATATAGATTTTTGTTCTTCGAATGGTGGCATAGTTATTTTTAGATTTTTGACTGTATTTTGGCTTATATTTTGTTGCCCGCCACCATAAGAATAAGATAAAATATTTTTTCTATTACTTAATAACCAATAATAAATAAACTTAATATTTGTCTTATCTTTTGGCTCATTAAGGGCACAACAAGCTTGATTAACAGTGGCTGGCATATTTAAAATTCCTAATTTACCAATAGTGGCTCCATACAAAGCCACCAACAATGTATTTTCTGGATACAGCTTTAAAGTGCTATAACTTTGTAAAGCCTTTCTAGTTATAGATTTATTGGTTTTATTAATATAGCAATTATTTAATTCAGTGGTATTAACCCAAGGAATTTCACCATTGTAATAATCTGTATTTGAAGAGGTTGGGGTTGTACCACTACCTATATCCTCATATAACCACTTTATTTTTACAGTTTCCCAATGCTCAGGTATCTTACCCAACCACTCAATGCCCGAATCTTTCATTGGCACATCGGGATTAAGCCCTTTTGTGACAGCCTCACTTATCATTGCCTGTCGTTTTTCTTCTAATAAATCTATAAGTTTTTCTTTTTTTTCAATGAGTTTATCTATCTTTTCTGTTTCCTGGTCTAGGAAGTTGGCTATTGATTTTTGTTCTTTATAAGGAGGTGACAACAACTTAATTTCTTTTATTTCGTTTCTATACAATTCTGTAAAAGTACTACCTTGCCCTAATGATTTCAGATATTTTTTCAATGCAAGCAACTGATAATAAAAAAAGTTGGAATCTATATTAGCTCCTCTTCTTATGAGACTATAACATCCTTGATTTGTTGCTAAATAATCATCCGCAATGGCTATATATCCTATTGGTGCTCTTTTTGAAACAATTAAGCTGCCCTTTTCGACAAGTGTAGCAGAAGAGTTACTTAAACCTGATTCAGAAAGTTTTCTTTTAGAATCAGAAATTTTTTTAGAGTTGATTTCACTTAAATCTTCAGGAGTAACCCAGATGATTTCTCCATTCCAATAATCCATGTTAGCACTTTCGGGGGTTCCTCCACTTTCAATTTTGAATAAATACAATAATTGGATTTCTTTCCAATGTTCAGGTATTTTCCCAAGCCACTCAATGCCCGAGTCTTTCATCTCAGTATACTCAGGATATGGCATTAACCCGTCACCTCTTCCAATAAATCCAATATCTCATCTTTTAGTTCATCTATATCATTATCTATTTCCTCAAGTGATCGCAATTCTTCGTATTCATAAAAATAACGAGTAAACGGTATCTCATAACCAATTTTTGTTTTTGAATAATCTACCCAGGCATCTTCTAAATGCGGTTCAATTTCTCTGGAGAAATAATCATTTATATCTTCTGTCAAAGGCACATTCTCTTTCTCTCTTAAGTCAGGATCAGGAATTGGCTCGCCGTCTTTATCTTTAGCAGGCTCAGCTCTTTCATCCTCCCAGCCAAAGGCATTGAATAAAGCTGTTCTAATATATTTATACAATCTTATGCTGACATCGGAAAAGACTTCTTCAATATCAGCAATAAAGTCTCCGTGATTTTTATACACATTATCGAAATCAAATTCATCTCTAAGCCCCTGTAAGATCTGTTCCTGCATCTCTTCTCCGTTCTTCCTTTCGCCAATTCTCTCAAAACCTTCCTTTTCTTTGAAAGCCTCTATTCTCTCTTCATTTACCTGATAGCATCTTCTTATCGGCTGCTCAACTGTGATGCGCTGATAACCAAACTCTTCATTTTGAAATATTTTGCTGTTATCAGTTTCCTCAAATTCACCGTAAATTCTGGTGATCTCGTCTATTTGTGCTTCGCTTATAAAATTCCTCTTATTGCCCTTGCTCTGACGCATCTCTTCATAATAATCTACTGCATTAATTAATTGAACCTTGCCTTCTCTTTCCTTGGTTTTGCGGTTGGTCACTATCCATATATAGGTGTTAATGCCTGTATTGTAAAATAGCTCTTCAGGTAACCCTATAATGGCTTCCAACCAATCATTTTCAATAATCCATCTGCGAATCTCACTTTCTCCTGAGCCTGCTCCTCCGTTAAATAAAGGAGAGGCATTGAAAACTATGGCTATTCTGCTGCCCTGTCCATTTGATTTCATCTTGGAAATCATGTGCTGTAAGAATAATAATGAACCATCATTTACTCGGGGAAGACCTGCACCAAATCTGCCGTCATACCCTAATTCGTCAGCTTCTTTTTCCACTTCATCTCTAATCTTTTTCCAGCTAACTCCAAAAGGCGGATTGGACAGCATATAATCAAATTTATTATTCCTTAGCTTATCATTGGTAAAACTATTGCCATATTTTATATTATTCACTGGTTCGCCTTTAATTAACATGTCGGCTTTACAAATAGCATAGGATTCTGGGTTCAGTTCCTGCCCAAACATTTTTAAGGTAGCATCGGGATTTAGTTTGCTCAAATAATTTTCTGCTACGGTAAGCATACCTCCAGTACCGCAGGCAGGGTCGTAAATTGTCCTGACTATGCCCTCCTTTTGCAGAAGGTCATTATCTTCCTCGAATAAAATATTGACCATCAATTTAATAACTTCACGCGGTGTAAAATGTTCTCCAGCTGTTTCGTTTGACTGTTCGGAAAATTTACGGATTAATTCTTCGAAGATATCTCCCATCTGCTTATTGGAAACCGTATCAGGATGTATATCAACCTCACTAAATCTCTGCACTATTAAGTACAATAAATCAGCATCGTTGAGTCTCTCTATATGTACTTCAAAATTAAAATATTCAAGTATTTCACGGGCATTTTTGGAAAAACCGTGTATGTAATTCATGAGGTTACTTTTAATATTATTGGGATCATCAAGTAACTTTTTAAAGTCAAAACGGCTTCTATTGTGAAAGTTATATCCTGCCGTTTTGTTCAGTATTGGATCTAAATTTTTAATACCCATATCTTCTAATTCTTTTTTCTTGGCTAAAACATCTTCTTTAGTTTCTTCTAATACACAATCCAATCTTCTCAACACAGTAAAAGGCAGTATGACTCTGCCATATTCTGATTGTTTGTAATCTCCTCTTAATAAATCGGCTATACTCCAGATGAAATTGACCTTTTCGCTGAAACCATTCAATATAGAATCCTCCTATATATAGAGTTTTAAACTTTCCTGCACTGTCATTATTTTCCGATCAAAATACACTCTCTTATTCTTTACTATCTGCCACAGAACAAATAATACCAGAAGAAGAGATAGGATGGCAATAACAGATTCTCTCATTGACTCACCTCAAACTCTTTATTCCTGCTATTATGTTCCCAGAGATTCTTGATTTTACTAATCTATATCTATTTTGTCCGCCACGTAATCTTTTGCTTTCAATGCCAGCTGATATGCCTCTTTTGCTTCTTCTTTAGTAGGTATTTCACCTATTTCTCTGGGGTATCTTACTTCCACTGCATAATCGTTCAATTTGGCCGCTATTTTATATATTTCTCCGGAAATATCTTCATCTTCACCTATTAAATCCAATAAATAAACTAAATTATGGCTCTTACCAAAATTAATATCCAGTTTAATTAGATAACATTTAAAATATTTTTCTACAGCTTGTTGACAATGAAAAGCAGTCATATCAGTAAGTCCTGGAGAATTATCCAATATAGTCTTCGCTGCTTTCAAATCATTTTCAGCTTTCTCAAACCATTGTTGTATTAATTTCTTCCTCTTCTCTGTCATAGATAACCTTTCCTTCCGTTAGAATTTTGCTGATAAAAGAATGTTTTTCTTCTTTCCACTCTTTTATTTCTTTAGGAGTGTAAACCACTATATCAACAGGTAGCTTTAAACCTCTCAACTCCTTTAATATTTTTCTGCCCCTTCTATGACTGGGCAGGTCAGTTTCCTTAACAATCAGAAGATCCAAATCACTGTATTTATCAAAATCGTCTACGGCATAGGAGCCAAAAATTATTATTTTTTGAGGGTTTGTCTTCTCCACTATTCTATTTACAGCTTCTCTTATTTTCTCCTCGGTAATTACATTTTGATAATTCATTTTCTCACCTCATATCCATCTATTAAATAAGCCTGTTATCCACCTATTTGTTTGCTTTCTTCTGCTTACATTAGTATCATATTCTCCAAAGTTACCAGTCCCAATTTTCATCCCAGATCTTCTTTAATTTCTGCTATTTTCTCCAGCACATCTGGCAGGTCTTTATTTGCTGTATTCCAGACAACCTCTAAATCTATTCACCGTAAGTCTATTTACAACAGCATCCTGCTTCTCCTGACTTTGCATAAACGCTCTTTTATTAACATTGCTGATATAAATCCATAATCAATTCTATAGAATCCTCTATATCACTGAGATATTCAAAATCTCTCCTCCTATTCATATAATCTTCTCCTCTTCTCTAAGTACTCTCTCTTTCAATCCCTCTCTCCTGGAATAATTAAGGCCATTATAGGTATTTATATCCACTTCCAGCCCTGTAGCCTCCTCTATATCCTGCTTTAATCCCACCAGTTCAAAAAGACTACTTCTGTTTAATTCCACCAAGATATCTATATCGCTCGCTTTATCTGCTTCCCCTCTGGCATAAGAACCATAAATTCCAGCTCTTTTGATATTATATTCCTTTAGTATCTCTTTTATCTTCTGTTTTGCAGTTTCATCAAGTTTCATAGTGGTTCTCTCCTTATAAATTTTTCCTACACTAACTCCACTCTGACATCAGCTTTATTTTCGCTGCAGTTATGACAGTACCATAATCTATCGGAATCACAACTATTTTGGATAGGTTAAAACTCATCTTCCTCTACTACGGCTCGAGTAGCATTATTCCACTTCATGGCTTCATATATTGCTCCGCAGGCTCTGCATCTAAATTGCATTTTTCTCGAGAATCAGATAATACCAGCTCATCTCCCACTTCAAATATCTCATACTTGCCCTTACTGATATTTCTCTTATAATCATAATTACAGATTAGCTACATAGCACCATCTAATTTATTACATAATAGTAATAAATAATAGCACAGATATTCTCCATTTTTCTCTACCCGCCCAGGCCTACATACTATTATAACGGGTATATATGGCTCTTTCACGGCTTCAATTTCTTTTATGATGAAGATATATTGGATCAATAGAGATTGTGTGTTTAGGGGGGTGAGAGGACATCTGTTATGTCAATTATCATGGAGTACTGGCGAACAAGTTAAAATTTCTGCAGTAATTGCTTCTGAAATGTATTCTTTTCATATAATTCAATATACTTTCAGTAAAACCTTCATTATTTATAAATTGAGAAGGTTAATAGCGCAATCACCCTTGACAACCTATTCGTTAAGCCCGGGTGTAATGAAAGATAAAATATAGATCTTCGCCACGGATTTTGCCTGGAGCATTCTTTTTCTCGTAAAAAAAAGTTTTTTAGAAATAAAAATAACCACCCTTCAAGTTAATTTTGGGTGGTGTGTGAACCTAAATAACCAAAATAAAAATAATAATGGAGCCGATGAGGGGATTCGAACCCCTAACCTGCTGATTACGATTCAGCTGCTCTGCCAGTTGAGCTACATCGGCTTTTAAAATTTATATTCATTTTTGTATTCCAGTATCCACTTTGCCGCGGGACAATTATAACACGAATTTTATCGCAAAAGCAACCCCTTAAACCGCGAAGCTTTCATGATATATATCTTCTCTGGAAATTCCTTTTTCATCCAGTATATCGTAGGCATCAGATACCATGGCTGGAGTGCCGCACATATAGACCCCTGTGTTCTCTTCGATTTCCAGATCTTCGAGAATATGAGTAACATAACCTTCAGGATAACCGTTTGTGCGCGGTCGAGACAGAATATGATGATAATCGAACTTATCGTTTTCTTCAGCAGCGCTGGTAAAAAAGTCATCATAGACAAGATTTTCTTCATATCTCACGCCGTAAAGCAGTGTTGCTTCACCATCGTACTCTTCAGGATGATCTTCAGTTAAAAATTTCTCCACAGTTGACACAAAGGGAGTAATCCCGATGCCATTGGATATCATCAGCAGATGATCATAATCGGTGTCGATGGTGATTTCCTCTCCGAGCGGCCCCTTAAGCTCAACCCTGTCACCTTCAGAAAATTCGGAGAAAATAATGCTGGTCCCATAGCCCTGATCGATCTTTTTAATTGTCACGGTAACTTCAGAGTTATCCGGCGCAGCAGATGATATGGTATAAGCCTTATAAATCTTCCTTTCCGAATCTACTTTCCACAAAAGAAATTGGCCGGGGTGAAAGTCCATTTTTCCAGGGTCAATCAACTCAAAGGTATATTCG
This sequence comes from Halarsenatibacter silvermanii, assembly GCF_900103135.1. Lineage (NCBI taxonomy): Bacteria > Bacillati > Bacillota > Clostridia > Halanaerobiales > Halarsenatibacteraceae > Halarsenatibacter > Halarsenatibacter silvermanii. The sequence goes on from NZ_FNGO01000005.1 coordinate 102,477, forward strand.
CGCACATCGTCTTTCAACTCATTGATCTCAGCTATGCGGGCATCAAAATACTCGTAATTCTCATAACCCTCAAGATCAGCATTCGCCCGAACTGCGGCAGCTTCCTCGCTGTCAGCCATCTGCAGAACATCAGCCGGGCAGTTTTCAACACAGGTTTTGCATCTGATACATTTTTCGGCCTCAAATTGATTATGCTCATCATATTCTTGAAAATCCTGATATGGGGTAAGCTCCATAGGACATACACGGGAACACTGGCCGCAGGAAAGGCATTTTTCCGGGTGTTCTATAGTCACTTTCTCATCTCGACCCGAATTTAAATTGAATGCCTGACCGATTTTGTAGAAAAATACCTGCATTGTTCCCATAGGACAGAACTGACACCATGTACGGGAATTTATGGCAATACCCAAAAGCCCCCCGGCAATGACCACCATTAGATAAGTCCGGGCAAAGATAAATCCGAAGCTGTGATGCAGGGGAATCTCCCCTATAGTAAAAATCGCCTCAGCAATGCGCGATGACATATTATATATGAAATAAATAAGCACCAGCCCGATGGTGATTTTAGATTTGAATATATTCGGAATTTTGCTGCTGCGGCTGACTCTCATAACCAGCTCATCAAAAAAGCTGCCGTGCGGACAGAAATTGCCACACCAGTATTTACCCTTCATCAGGCTCATAATTATCATGGCAGCCATTATAGGAGGCACCAAAAGCCCCAGATGTGGTAAGAAATGTCCTCCAATTCCGATCAAAAGCGTAACCGTCCAGCCGTAATCCCTAACCCAGCTGAAAGTTCTGTCGGTCTTAATATTAAAAGAAACATCGGTTGCTTCGCTCACCTTCTATAAAACCTCCTTATATTTTTTTAATTTATTGTTATTCAACTTTCATGCTGGACTCATATGCTGCAGCTGCTGCCGCTTTCAGGGGCATCACGGGCAGGTACACTGGATATATTTGTCAGAGTAAGTTTTTTGAATTTCCAGAAGCCTGTAACATCGATGCTCAAAGATAAATCTTCATCTTCCCTGACCAAATTTTTGGCCACATAAATTATAATATCTGCGCATTCTTTGCTGACAAAATGATCTTTCATTTCATCATCCGGAACTACAGCCTGTACCACAGGCTTTACCATCGTACTTCAGCCCCCGCCTACCTCTTTAAGATGAACCGTGACCTCAGAAACGTCTTTCTTTTCGAGATACTCCGCCGCAGAATCACTCATCTTAACTGTTATCCGTTCAGCTGATACAGTTTCACTACCCATAATAATCCTCCCCAATTTTTTATTTTGATCTATAAACTATTCAATGAACAGCTACCCGGCGTATACTTCAATACCTTCCACGTTAAAAATCTTAACATATTATTTTTGCTGCTTGCACGTAAATGGATTACAAAGTGGCAGCCCATTCATTAAAAAAATAAAAAAAGACCGGTCTCCCGGCCTCAGGCTGTTTAAAAATAGTTTTTCTCCAGAACAGTTATTGAAATTGTCATATATGCTGAATTACCAGATCAGCTTATACCTTTTCAAGTCAACGAATATTTAACTTTTTCCAGCACACTGTATTTCTCCAGAAGTTTCATTACAGACACACCCAGCATGCCTACAGCCACAAATTGACCGATTCCCACATAAAGAACCGTGGCAGGGTAAGAAACTCCCATCACCAGGTGCAGAATAAAGGCCACTCCAAAAGCGTTTATCACAACCGGAGGAATAGCAGCCGTTATTAAGCTTCCGGCCCGAGCTGTCAGCAGACCGGCCACCAGCGTCAGTCCGGCGCCGAAAATAATGTCGATCAATCCCAGCCCACCAAAAGCATTGGCAATCATTGCTCCAATCCAGAGTCCTACAGCTGCCCAGCCCCCAAAATAAAACGGGAGCAAGGTCAAAAGCTCAGAAATCCTGACCTGAATCGGACCATATGATATCGGATGAGCTGAAAGTGTTATTGCTGCATAAAGCCCGGCCAGAAGACCTATCCGGGCTATAGTTCTGGTTTTCATCTGTTAAAACTCCCCTTAATCAACTTAATAATATAATTTCACAAAAAATAGCCTTATAGCTTGATCAATCTGCTCACCAGTCATCAAAATCATCATAAACCTCGTCTTTTATCTCCAGCCGCCAGTCGCCCGTGGCTCTTATCTCAAGATAATATTTGCCCGATTCATTTCCAGTATAAATGCCTTCGCCTCCCCGGCTGGTATTCGCAGCCGCATCGATTCTATCTCCTTCCTCATCATATACATAAAGCCGGAAAATCCTTCCGCGGGATTCCCAGCGAACTTCCCAGGGCGACTCCAATTCGTAGATGTCAGTGACCTGATCATCATCACCCCGGTATCGAGCGGGAAGGTCATTATTATCATCATTTTCTTTGAGCTCGTAAATCTCCTCGGCCAGCTCATCAAAGGCAGAAAGCCGCGAGACTTCGCTGCTTATTCTGCGAATATGGAGTATTTCATCGATGAGTTCATCGAGTTCAATATCATCCATATCATCTATCTCCGCAAAATCTAAACCCCGGGCTGACCCGGCAGGTACGACCAGCAGCAGCGCCAAAATAAGGAGCAGAACTGCCGCCGGCTTCAACCGGCTGCCGGCGGAAAAAATATCATCAAAAATTTTTCTCATTTTACAGCTCCTCCTCACCTTCGCTATCTATCTCCTCATCTATCTCAACATTTTCAAAAACATCATCAACGAAATCGCGAAACTGTTCTCGCTCCTCTTTAACTTCTTCAGTCACGTTTTCATCTTCCTGAACAATCTCCTTGCGCACCAGGGCTCTGTGGGCCACTTCATCGGCTATATAAATAGGCGTATCGGTCCTCAAAGCCATGGCAATGGAGTCGCTGGGCCGGGCGTCGAAAGTCAACTGTTCGTCCCCATGGCGAACAATAAACCGGGCATAGAAGGTGCCATCTTTAAGATCATTTACGATAACTTTTTCCGGGCTGGCGTCAAAGGAGTTCATCACCTTTTTCATAAGATCGTAGCTTATGGGACGGGGAAGCTCGATATCCTTAAGTGCAACCATTATGGCCTGAGCTTCTGCATGACCCACTCCTATGGGCAAAATACCGGACCCGTCCTCCTCCTGCAGGAGTATTACCGGCGTCTGACTGTCTGGATTTACGCCAACCGCTCTCACGTAAACTTCACGCATATTTATTACCTCCCTTCCCGGGAAAATTTCTGCGTTAAATATTTTGTCGACTGTGGTAAATCTCGCTGCTCATCGGGATCTGTAATAACTATTATAGCAGAAAAGTCGGGATATTTCTACGATAATTTTCGACTTCAGGAGAGTTTCTCCTCCACCGATTTTAGCTTTTGTTTCATACTCCCTTCCTTATCCCGCCGCTCATCAATTTTGATCTGAGTGCTGACTCTCTCCGCACCTTCGGCAAAAGGTGCCTGATGGAGTTTTTCAACCAGCTTTAATACAGCTGTTATCTCCCCCTGCAGTATGGTGCCCATGGGCGTCAGCTCGAATTCGACTTCATCCTGATCTTTTAAAATTTCATGACAGCCGGCCACATATTCGCTGAGACCGGGTTCACCGGTGCCTATAGGTACAACGGATATTTCAGCTATTATCACGAGTTTACCTCCTCTTTGAATTTTTTATTACTTTTGTCCCGGCCAATCTGTCCCCCAGTCGAATACCTTCAGGATCACTGGTGAGAATAAATAGTTCGATGCTTTTAACAATAACTCCCAGCAGCGGGCCCAGCACCCAGCCCAGAACGGGAATGACACCTACCACACGGCCGGGAATCAATGTCAGATTTCTCCTTGCGGAATTTTTCATTTCGACCGCACTTCCATCTTTCTTTTCAATCCTCAAATTCATAAGCTTTTTGCCTATGCTCCTGCTGCGCCATTCTTCATATCCTGTCAGTTTATAGATCAGCGCATCCCGCGAAAGCATATAAAATATACCGTAAAGTCCTCCCAGAACTGGTACGAAAAACAATGCTGAACCTATCAGGCTGTCAATAATTGCTGCCCCCACCCTGGGAGCCACTTCAGCAGTTTTGGACAAAAAATCCCTCCTCTGCTCTTGACTTTCTTTGACCTTTATCCTATAATACTTATTGAAGGTCAGTAATGATAAAAAATTCATCCAATAAATTCAGGAGGTGGAAGTTATGTTCAGACTCAGACCATTCGGCGAGGGTAGAAGAAGGCGGCGCAAAAAACCTCAGAAATCGCCCGCCGAAACCATACTGAATAGTTTTCTATCAGAAAATCTGGAAAGCATGAGAGATGCAATCAGAGAAGATTTCTGCACTGATATAATCGAGGAAAATGAGCGATTCATCATCGAAGCAGAACTTCCCGGCCTCAGCAAGGACGATATTGATCTCGAGCTGGAAGAAAACATTTTGACCATAACAGCCCGGCATCCCCGACAGGAAGAACATGAAGAAGAAAATTATATCCATCGCGAACGCAGAACCGGAGCCTATCAGCGCAGCTTCCGGATAGAAAATGTTCAGGAAGATGAAATAACTGCAGCATTTGAAAACGGCATTCTGAAAATAGATCTACCCAAAGAAAAAGAAGAAGAACCGGGCAGGCGTACTATAGATATAAACTAAAATATTGAGAATACTGATTTCACAATATAGATCTTCAGAGACCGGTCCTCTTTTTTTAGGGCCGGTCTATTTAAATTTTAAGAGAGAAAATCTTTTACCAGGACCATGGGGGTGCCTTCATCGGCCGAACCGGAGATAAGATCAGCCAGGCTGGCTATCAGATCTTTCGCCTTCCGGGGGGTGGTCCCCTCATCCTCAGTCTCAACCTTCTCTTCTTTAATCATCCTCTCAATCTCTTCCTGTTCATAGCCCTCACCGGCATATTTATCGACTAAATATTTATATTTGTTGCCCCGACGCATCCTGTCCTCCAGTCCCGAGGTAAATCCGAATGAAGTTACGGGATCGGCCAGCTCATAAATGCCAGTCTCGGGGTCTTTATAGGCTCCATCGCCGTAAACTATTATCTCTATTTCGCGGTCAAATTTTTCTTTGATAGATTTTTTCAACTGACTGGAAAATTCAAAAGGTTTGCCAGGAGCCAGTTTTATCTTTTCCCCGGCTGAGAGATTGCTGCCCAGAAGACCCCAGCTGCTGTTCTCTTCGCTGTTACAGATACAGGTCAAATCCATCACTTCAATAAACTTATCCAGCTTTTTTGCCCTTTCGATAACCTGAAGTTTATCGCGGCGGCGGGTGTGAATCGAAGATATAATTACCGCATCGATATCCTCATCTACTAGCCGGCCGGGGTCATTGCAGAGATAAATCTCGTGCTCGGCCATCTCTTCATTGATGATATCCTGATAAAATTCGAGATAATTGATTCCGGTTACCGGGTGATTGAAATCTAAATCCTGGCTACCCTTTAATTCTTCATAATTATAAGCATGTCCTTCTTCCAGATCACCATCGACCACCAGATTGCCGACTTCATCCCGGGGATAGCTCTGCTGTATGATAACTTTACCGTTTTTTACCGCCCGGGCAAAAGCTTTGAGAATTGCCGAAAATCTATTCCTGCTGGTAATGGGAAACTGGACCAGCAGATTATAATTTTCATTAATTCCGTGTTCTTCGTGCAGTTCTTCAACAACATCATCAACAGTGACATAATTGTTCTGTGATCTGGCCAGCACAGATTCAGTGACACAGAGAACATCTCCATCATCCAGCAGTCCATCCTGTTCGCAGCGAACGAGCAAATCCATTATTTCTGTTTTCAGATCAACCTCCGGGGTGATTGCTCCCAGCTTCAGTCCAAAGGCCGATACACCTACATAATCCAGATTCATTATGGCAAACCTCCTAATATCTTAAAGAGCCTGATCTTCTGGAAATAAGTTCTTCGGATCTCTAATGTCAGTATACTATGAATCGATCTGGATTTAAACAGTTTATCTTTGTTTGCAGGAAATTTTTTTTATATTTCAACAGTGATTTGCTTGTGATTTAAAAATCGGATTATTATAATGATAGTAGAGGTTAGCCGGGTGGCGCTAATATACGATCAAAAATTTAAAAAAGTCCCACCAAAAATAGGATGGGACGCAGGCATGGTGATATAATGAACAGGACAATGGCTTTAAAGATCTTTTTGGCCGGCCTTTTATTCGCAATCATATATTTTTTCTGGGACAGCATGCGATTTTTGGACATTCGGGAAATCGTATTTGACGCAGAAAACCGTTTTAGAGGAACTATGGCTATTTTATTTCTCTTCGCCGCCAAATCGATCTTCTTTTTCCTGCCGGCTCCTCTTCTTTATATATTAGCAGGGATGCTGCTTTCAACTCCTCTGGCCTTCTCGCTGATCTGTGCCGGGCTCTTTCTGGAATTTTCCCTGACTTACTTTTATGGAGCCATGCTGGGCAGCGATTTCGTTGAGAAAATTTTAACCCGCAGTCAGCGTTTTCAAAAGCTGCTAAACTATAACCTGGAGAATGATTTAAAATTGGCTTTCACCCTGAGGCTCACCCCGATTAATCTGGAGGCTGTCAGCCTGGTCATGGGAGCAAGCGGCAGCAAATTCTGGAGGTTCATCGCCGCCTCGCTTATGGGAATAGTACCCAAACTGCTGGTTTATATTTTGATCGGCAATGCCATTGTTCACCCGATCACAGTATCTACCATAGCTTTATTTGTTATCATGCTGGGAACCTGGGCGGCTGTGGTCATAGTTCTGAACAGAAATTATGTTCTTCCGGAAAATACATCTCAAAAGCAGAAATAAAGAAAATGCTGATCCCAACAAATCAAACCTGTTCTTACTCGATTTTATTTTTTAAGAAGGCACCATAAATTCAGCCGCTCTATGCATTTCCTCTTCATTGGCTACCAGAAAAACCTGATTCCCGCTGTGAATTCTCCTGTGGCCCCGTGGTATAATCAGTTCATCTTCTTCCTTATTGTATATTCCGGCTATAACCACTTCATCAGGAAATTCATCCTGAGATGTTATTTCAGAAACTGTCATGCCGCAGATATGACTCTCTTCCGGAATCGTGATTATAGAAATCTCAGCCTTCCCATCTCCCAGAGAAGCCAGCCTGCGCACTTTGGGCTCCTCGATGTCATTGGCAAATTTGCCAACCATCATATCCATTACGCTGCCGATAGTGCTGGCCCCGGCGCTGCGATAAGCGCTTTCATATTCCGGATCCCGCATCCGGACCATAATTTTATCCACATCAAAATTATTGGCCAGCACTGTAAAGGCCAGATTATCGGCATCATTGCGCATCACAGCCACTGCAGCATCTGCTTTCTCTATCCCGGCATCTTTCAAAACACCAACCTTGGTGGCGCTGCCATGAACACTTACCGCTCCAAATTGACTGTAAATCTGTTCACAAACCTGCCGGTCAATGTCTATAACCACCAGATCATGTTCATTAGAAAGTTTTTTAATAAGATTTCTTCCTACAATACCTCCTCCTGCTATAACTATATACATTTTATTCACCTCCACAATAATTTGAAATATAAAACCAATCAGGTTCACATATTATTTTTTCCAGATATCCAGGCGGAACAGAGCTATTACCGGTATGATCTCCAGCCTGCCGGCCAGCATACCGAATATATAGGTGACCTTAACCACAGGATGAATCTCTATCATCTCCGCTACCGTTATGTAAGAGGGCCCTATATTATTAACCGCAGAAAACATACCGGAAAACGATTCTGCAATATTATGCGGGGAAAACACTGCAGTAATCACTCCACCCACCAGCAAAATAAAGAGCCAGGCAAAAAAGAGTCCGGCAATCTGTGAAACATCTTCCCAATCAATTTTTTCCTTTTCCAGCGTCACCGGCATAACCGAGCGGCGCGGCATACCTAAAGCTTTAATCTCCCGGGCAAAAAGCCTTCTTAAAATAAGAATCCGCAGCACTTTTACCCCTCCACCGGTTGATCCTACACAGCCGCCTATTAGCATCATAACCAAAAACAGCTGTCGGGCAGGAATGATAAAATACGGAGAGCCAATATATTGGGTTTCATATCCGGTTGTTGTCATGATGGAAATAACCTGAAAAAGGCTGGTCCGAAATACTGACTCTATATTTTGCAGGTATAATGCTACCTCTTCACTCAAAAATACTGAAACCATGATAATAACAGTAAAACCGGCAACTAATTTGCCATAAAATTTAAATTCAGGATTGCCCAGCACCTCGCGCCAGTTTTTCTGCAAAATGCGATAATGCATGAGAAAATTAGTCCCACTGAAAAACATGAAAATTATAAATATATATTCGATCAGCCTAAAATTGGCATAGCCCGCCTGCTGAAAATAGGCTATGCTGGCATCATAACGAGAAAAACCGCCCGTGGAAAGCGTAGTCATGGTATGAATAACCGCATCGAATAAACTCAACCCCGCCAGTAATAACAATATTGTTTGCAAAACTGATAGCCCTGCATATATAGACCACAAAATTTTGATGGTTTTAAATAAGTTAGGAACGGGCCGGCTGGAAGAAATTTTATGTGCTTCCGCTCCGAATAAATTCCAGGTAGCCCCTTCACTGCGAAAAGTTATTAGCAGAAAGAAAGACAAAATTCCCAGACCACCCAGCCACTGAATTAAGCTGCGCAGAAAAATAAGGGAGAGAGGATAGTTTTCCAGACCTGAAATTAATGTTATACCTGTGGTGGTAAAGCCACTCATGGCTTCAAAATACGCATCCAAAAAGCTGATATTAAAACCTAAAGTCAGGGGAATTGCTACCACAAATGAGGCTGTCAGCCAGCCCAGACCGGTGATTATCATACTGGCACTTATGTCTAAGCTTATATTTTTATGATGATAATAATGGGCAATATAGCCCAGGGATATTGCTCCCAATCCTGTAAATAAATAGATCAAAACCAGGCGAAAACTTTCCTGAAAATAAAGGCTTAAAGCCAGCGGAAAAAACATAAAGGCCCCCAGCAATATTAAAAGGTTGCCCAAAATATCTATAATCCCTTTCAACTTATCCGAGAGCAAATTTCAGCCTCCTCCCCAAATAACCAGTAAGCCTGATATAATTTTCACCTTTCTAAAGCCGGCAAAATTGGTTGTCCGTAAATTTTCATCCTGCCATTATATAAACTGAATATTGCCCAGATAACGCCAGCTTACCTAATTCATTATTTTTTTCGCCATTTTATCTCTCCTCCACAATAAAATTTAACCGATCATTATATCTTCCTGAGCATAGCGAAAGCTCTTTTTAGCTGAATTAATATTCCCCAGCGAGATAACCAGCGTAAGAGGTCCTATCCTACCTGTCAGCATTGTTAATATGATCATTAATCTTCCCGGCCGGCTCAATCCACCGGTTATACCCGTAGAAAGCCCTACTGTTCCGAAGGCAGAAACCGATTCAAAAAGCACATCTATAAACTCCGCTGATTCTGTAATAGAAAGTATTATTGTGCTCAGAATTACTATTACTGCCGAAATAAATACTATAGCCACAGCTCTATCTATTATCTCTTTATTCAGACGTCTTTCCAGAACATTGTAGTCATCATCCCCTCGCAGGAAAGAAACTACATTTGTAACTATAGCTCCCAATGTCGTAGTTTTAATCCCTCCCCCTGTAGAACAGGGCGAAGCTCCTATAAACATCAGAATAATGAGCAAAAATAATGTATTTACATTGAGAGCTCCAGTGGGTACAGTATTGAAGCCTGCTGTTCTGGGCGTCACTGACAGAAAAAAGGAAGCTGTCAACTTATCTGTAATTGCCAGATCTCCCATTGTGGCAGAATTTGTAAATTCAAAAGCAAAGACCAGAACCGAGCCGATAACCAAAAGCAAAACGGTTATCAAAATCACCATTTTACTATGCAGCGACAGCATTCTGAAAGAAAATTTTTTGCCTTTGACATTCCCCATAAGATCTCTAATTACTGTAAAGCCCAATCCGCCAATTATAATCAAAGAAGTGAAAATCAAATTTATTCCTGCATCTCCTGTAAAGGCCTCCAGACTGTTTCCAAATATATCAAAACCGGCATTACAAAAAGCTGACACTGCGTGGAAAATTGCAAACCATATAGCTCTCATAGTTTCCATTTGATTTTGAAAAGACAAAAAAAGCAAAAAAGCTCCGGCCGCCTCTACAGTAAATGTTAGTGCCAGCACATATCTTACCAGCCTGACCAGCCCTGAATATGTAAGGTTACCAATATCTTCTTTTATCAATAATCTTTCACTAAAAGTAATCCGTTTACCCACCAGCATAAACCCCAGTGTGGAAAGGGTCATAAAACCCAAACCGCCGATTTGGATTAAAATTAAAATAGTTATCTGGCCAAATAAAGACCAGTGACTGGCTGTATTGACTACAATTAAGCCGGTCACACAGACGGCAGAAGTAGCAGTGAATAAAGCGTTTAAAAATCCGGTTGACCCTTCCCCCTGCGTTGCTATGGGCAGAGAGAGTAAAATCGTTCCCAGCAAAATTACCGATAGATAACTAAAAATAATAATCCTGGGCGGATTTATCTTAATGGGTAGACGGGTAAAGGGGTCTATAATTCTCAACTGCAATCAACTCCTTTTCTGCACCAGCCTGGCTGTAATTCCTGATAGGCAGAATCAAACTGATTAATTCTGACTATTTTATGGATTCCAGCTGCTTATTCTCCCCTAGCAGCACCAGAACATCTCCCTCCCTGATTTTATTATTCCCGCCAGGTGTTAAATTTAATTCATCTCCCCGTTTTATCACCATAAGGTTGATATCATAATCGGATCTCAAATTAATTTCTTTGAGGGTTTTATCCACCATAAACTCCGGAGCAGTAATTTCTATTATACTGTGATCAGGAGAAACTTCTATATAATCCAGCATATTTTCTGAAAGGAGGTGTTCTGCTATCCGCTCTCCCATATCTCTTTCGGGAAACACCACCTCATCCGCCCCGACCCGGGTTAAAATTTTACCATGCATCTCATTAACAGCCCGGGAAAGAACTTGAGAAACTCCATGTTCTTTTAAAATTAGGGTCGTTAATATATTAGCATGAACATCATCGCCAATGCTAACAATCCCAACATCAAAATTTCCGACCCCCAGTGATTCCAGAACATCCCCATCTGCCGCATCCGCTTCAACAACGTGGGTTAATTCATCTCTGAGTTTATTGATTCTTTCCTCTTTTTTATCAATCGCTAGAACTTCATTACCGTTTTTCATCAAACTTCGGGCCACACTGGAGCCAAATCGTCCCAGGCCGATAACAACAAACTCTTTCACAGGAATTAACCTCCAGTTTTAAAATTTCTCCGGCGACTGCTGCAAATCTTCCTCCAGATCATCTTCCTCTACAACTTCACCTTCCAGCTGTATCTCTTCATCAATTTTCTGATCGTAACATCTAACCATCAGGACTGAAGTTTCGGCTTCCTCGGCCACAATGTCGGGAACAGAACCGAAGAGCATATTTTTCAATCTCCATTCTTTAGAAGCTCCCATGATGATTAAATTATAATCTTTATTATAACTCTCATTGATAATGCCTTCGACTACTTTATCGGCAAAAACAACCTTTATTTCTCCACTAACACTGCTATCTTCAAAGATATCTTTGACCTGTTTCCAGGCGTTTTCTTCCTCTTTTTGCGGATCTCCTCCGCGTTCGATAACTCTAAGGATGACCACCTCTCCCATATTTCCATAATTAGATGCCAATCTTTTTGCTACTTTCACACCCCAGTAAGCATGCTCGCTGCCGCGATAAGGAACAAGAATTTTGCGCGGCTCCTGCAGCCCATTATCCTTTAAAACACCTACAGGACAGGGGGCATTCTGCACCAATTTATTAACAAGACTCTCATAAATTTTAGCGGTGCTCATAGCTCCCTGCCAGCCCAGGAGGAGAAAATCTGTATTTTCATCTGTAATTAATTTATTTATAGTTTTGAATCTGCTGCGAGAGTAAAATATGCGGGGATTGATGATTATACCTTCTTTTTCCCCGAATTCAACAGCTAAATTAAGCAGCTGCTGATAGGTCTCATGTCTTTCCTGCAGAGTTTCCTCGCGATATTCAGCTATATCGAGAGGAGTCTGTTCAGGTACTCTAATCTAATTACATTAAGCAGAGTAATTTCTCCCTGCAGCTTTGTACTTTTCACCATGCCCGAAGAAATATTGAGCATGGCTTTTTCGTGAGCAGGGTTGGCCATAGGGGTGAGAACCCTGTAAATTTCTTTTTCCATTTCTTCTGGCTCTTCTTTTATTACAGTCTGCGCAGTGGAAGCTGCAGGAATTTCTTTTTTGAAAATTGAAGTTAATTGAGCCGGCTTTAAGCTGGAAAGAGCCCCTTCCAGCACAGTCTTATTTTTAGCCCAGGCAAAATACCAGACCAGGCTGAAGACCACAAGACCAACCGCAACGATCTGCGCAAGAATTCCAGCAAAAAATATCACTCCCAGCGAGGAAAGGCTTCCGATAATATGCAAATAGGGATAACCGGGAGAGCGGTAATCGGGATCATAACCTTCGGGTGGAGCCGTGCGCATGATCAAAACGGTAATATTAAGCAGCGAATAATTTAACAGCATCAAAACACTGGCCGAACTGGAAAGAAGTTCCACATCTGCTGTCACAATAAGAACAATCGTCAACAGACCGGTGAGCAATATGGGTCTATAAGGGGTCATATATTTATCATGAATTTGATTAAGCCAATCGGGGAATATATCATCCCGGCCCAGAGCAAAACTAATTCTGGAGGCAGCCAGAATACTGGCATTGGCAGAAGAAGCAGTGGCCAATAAAGCAGCAAAAGTGATGGCAGCCCCGCCGGCCAGACCGGAAAAAAGCCGGGCAGACTCCACTATAGGCGCATCATATCCTATAAGTTCATCGAGGGGCATTAAACCGGTGGTTACTGCCAGCACAAATGCATAAAGAACTGTCACTATAGCCACAGATCCTATAATCGCCCGCGGCAGAGTATATCCCGGTTCTTTGACCTCTTCCGCTACAGATGCAATCTGCACAAAACCCAAAAATGAAACAAAGATAATAGCAGTTGTTAAAAAGATGGGCTGAATACCATAAGGAGTAAAAGGCTGAAAAGTTGAGACATCAAAATGTAAAGACCCCCATACAACATAAATCAGTAAAATAGAAAGCAGTATTCCCACTATAATATTCTGGGTTTTGCCAGTTTCTTTGGCCCCAATATAATTTACATATGTAAAGAATATACCGGCCAAAACAGCTAAAATAATAGAATCAAGAGGCAAAAATAAATTAAGATATTCACCGAACCCCTGTAGATAAAATGCCACGGCAAAAGTGAGACTTAACCAGACTGATACCCCGGATATTGTTCCCATCATCCCTCCCATAGAACGGGAAATAAAAAAGTAGGCACCGCCGCTTTTGGGCATACCGGTGGCCAGCTCGGCGGTGCTGGCAGCTGTAATCATACACAACACTCCGGCCAATACATAGGCTAAAATAGCTGCCGGTCCGGATATCGCCAGAGCTGTGCCGGGTAGAACAAATATTCCCGCTCCAATCATGGTTCCAACTCCGATAGTTAATGCTTCTTTTAGCCCCAGCTCTTTTGATAATTCCCCCTCCGTACTAAAATCAGAAGTAGCTTCTCCTTCCATAATTTACCCCCACTATAATTTTTATTAAGTTGAAAAAAGCTAATTTTCAATTCCTATATGATGCTTAAATTTTTCAATGCCTTGTTTAGAGATTATACAACACCCCGGGCTGAATTTCAATAACTCAGAGGAGGAGGAGGAGGCTGCGGCGGCGGAGGCGGAGAAAAAGAGGAATAAGAAAAAGCAGCCGACGTTCATTTTTCCTGATCCTCTATCTGCAGCTGCATCCTCTCATTGAAATAGGTCCTGATGCCCAGTTTTATCATTAAAAAGACGGTCAAAGTAACAGAACCCAGTATTCCCAGCATAATAGCTATCTGATATCTTATAGCCAGCAGGGGATCGACCCCGGAAAGAATCTGTCCTGTCATCATACCGGGAAGCCAGATAATACCCATGCCCACCATTGAATTGATTGTAGGCAGCACAGCATTATAAAAGACTTGATTTGCCAGCTCATTGGTAGCCTGAGCGGGGGAAGCGCCCATCATCAAAGCATTTTCGATGCGGTGAGAATCGTCTTCTATTCGATTGACCAAATTTTCCACTCCCAGGGAAACCCCTGTCATGGAGTTGCCTATTATCATGCCAGCGATAGGTATAAAATAACGGGGGTAATACCAGGGAGAAAGCCTGATTACCATCAGCAGGAAAAAAAACAGAGTTGCCACAGAACCGACAATGATGGAAAGAACAGCTGTTTTTTTCAGGGGCCGGGAAAGATCTGTGCTTACTCTGGCAAAGATATTCTGCAGGGCAAAACCTATCATCAATGTCATTATTAAAAGAGTAATCACAGGATGGGGCATATCAAAAATAATTTCCAGTACATATCCCACTATAATCAGCTGCAGAGTCATGCGTGTGGCCGCAATCAAAATCTGTTTTTCACGACCGATTTTTTGTTTTTTTACTAAAATAATTAGAATTAATACAAATATGTAAGCAATCGCCATCTGTATCAGAGGTATATTTATAACTTCACCGTTAACTGCTGTTTCCATTATAGTATTTCCCCCCCTTCAACTCTCCATCCTCGATAATTACCTGCTGATCAGCTATTTTATTCGCAAACTCTGGAACATGAGAAACCATGATTATTCGGGTATCATTATCTTCAGCATAATTTTCCAGAAAATTTAGAAGATATTTCACATTGTCTGTATCCAGAGAAGCAGCTGGTTCGTCTAAAAGAAGAGTTTCCGGTTCAAGCATAAGCAGCCGGGCTAAAGCCACTCTCTGTTTTTCTCCTCCAGAAAGATTATCACAGCTTTCACTCAGATTTTTCCCCAGTCTCATCTTTCCCACAAGCCGTCTGTAATCGCCATCTTTGAAGCTGTCCTGACGGGCTAATTCTGCCGCCCTATTAAACTCTTCCCTGATAGTATCACCCAGCATGGCAGGATTTTGAGCGAGCATTTTTATCATCTTCCGCAATCCAAGAGGAGGATAATCCTCCAACTTTTTACCTTTATAATAGATTTCGCCATCATCAGGAGAAATTAAATTTATAAGTAGCTTTAAAAGCGTCGTCTTACCGCCTCCGCTGGGGCCGCTTATAACAGTAATTTTTCCTCTGGCTAAAGTTAAATCATCAATTCTAATAATATCTTTATAGACCACATTCTGAAGTTCAAACAATTTTCTTCTTCCCTCCTGCTTATTTATTCCTGAATTTCTTCAAAGAGCTCGGCTGCTTTTTTGCGGGCCTCTTCCAGTAATTTTTCGCCTTCCTGAGTTATGGAATAATATTTTCTAACCTTGCCATCCACCGTTTTCTCTTCGACCTCCAGCAAACCTTTTTCTTCCATTCCGTGCAATATGGGATAAAGAGTTCCCGAACTCATCTCATAACCATGACTTTTCAGCTCCTCTATCATCCAGAGGCCAAAAAAAGGTTCTTCCCGGGCATGATAGAGAATGTGCACCCGGACAAATCCCAGAGATATTTTCCGCATAATTTTACAGCTCAAATTACTCACCCCATTTATTATAGAGTTTCGATATCGGTGCTCTTTAATGATAGCAAAAATTAAACAAGCATGTAAAGAAGTTTAACCGTTCCTCAGGCAGAAAGTTCCCTCATTTGAGTGGGTCGAGTCCAATTTGACGACCATTTTGTTTTGTCCGACTTTTAGCTCTCCTGGTCTTCAATCTCGCCCCATCAAAAATCATACTTTTATGAATTGATTTTATATTTTAATGTTGTTAGAATGTTTATAAGAAATAACCTTATCAAACAACTCAAGAATCTTGCTGCCATCTCCAACCCTGTGCTCGGGTTCTATCATTCCGCCTTCTTCTTTATTTCAAAAATCCAGCTCCTGTGACATATGTCATAGCCAGATCCTAAAACATGTTCTATAATTTAAAGTAGTCCACTTGGGAAAAACAGAAATTTATTTTTGAATTTATATTTACAAATCAGCTAACAGGAGGTAAAAAAATGAGCGAAATGTTCTGTTATCAATGTCAGGAAACAGCCAAAAACACCGGCTGTGACACCAGAGGTGTCTGCGGTAAATCCCCTGAAGTCTCAAACCTTCAGGATCTTTTGATTTATCTGCTCAAAGGGGTCTCCACTTACACTGAAATGATCAGAGATATGGATGGAGAGGTAAGCCGGGATGTCGATGTTTTTGTCATGAAAGGGCTTTTCTCGACAGTTACCAACGTCAACTTCTCGGCCGATGATTTTTATGATTGGATTGGGGAAGCACTGGAAATAAGAGAGGAGCTTGCCGGGCAGTGTCAGGAACTTTATCGGGAAAAGCATGGAGAGGAGTACACAGGTGATCTTCCCGAAGCGGCAACCTGGACTCCCGATTCTGATGAGGATATCGAAGAAAAGGCAAAAGAAGTGGGGGTTCTGCAAACAGAAAATGAAGACGTCCGTTCCCTGCGAGAGCTGCTAATATACGGCCTCAAGGGAATAGCTGCTTACGCCGACCACGCCTATATTCTCGGACATGAGCAGGATGACATCTATGAATTCATGCAGCATGGTCTGGCCGCCACTCTCGATGAAAGCCTGAGCGGAGATGAACTGACCAATCTCGTGCTGGAATGCGGTGACTGCGCTGTCGACACCATGGCCCTGCTGGATGAAGCCAACACTTCCACCTACGGTCACCCCGAACCCACCGAGGTTGATCTGAGCACCGATGATCGCCCCGGTATACTGGTCAGCGGTCATGATCTCAAGGATTTTGAAGAACTCTTAGAACAATCCGAGGGCGAGGGCGTCGACATCTATACCCACGGTGAGATGCTTCCCGCCCAGGCCTATCCTGCCTTCAAAAAATATGATCACTTCAAAGGCAACTACGGCGGCTCCTGGTGGAAACAAAAAGAGGAATTTGAGAAGTTCAACGGTCCAATTCTCATGACCACCAACTGCATCGTACCTCCTAAAGACAGCTACAAAGACAGGATTTATACTACCGGGGTAGCCGGTTTTGAAGGTGTGAGCCATATCGAAGATAGACCGGAAGGCGGCAGCAAAGACTTCACACCTGTCATCGAAGCGGCCAAAAAGACCAAGCCTCCCCAGGAGATCGAAAGCGGCAGCGTTATGACCGGTTTTGCTCATAATGCCCTCAGCGAGCGGGCTGATGCCGTGGTGGAAGCCATCCAGAACGGAGACATCAGCAGATTTGTCGTAATGAGCGGCTGTGATGGCAGATTCAAAGACAGAGAATACTTCACCGAAGTCGCCAAAGAGCTGCCCGAAGATGCCATTATTCTCACCTCGGGCTGCGCCAAATTCCGCTATAACAAGCTAGAACTGGGCGACATAGGCGGCATTCCCCGCGTACTCGATGCCGGCCAGTGCAATGACTCCTATTCTCTGGTAGTCGTAGCCAAAAAGCTGGCTGAAGCAGTCGATGCAGATGATATCAACGATCTGCCCATATCTTATGATATAGCCTGGTATGAGCAGAAAGCCGTTGCTGTCCTGCTGGGTCTTCTGGCCGCCGGCGTTAAAGATATCAAGCTCGGCCCCACTCTACCGGCCTTCCTCTCCGAAAACGTAACCAGCGTCCTGGTAGACAAATTCGGTATAGCCCCCACCAGCGGCGTGCAAGAAGACGTAAAAGAGCTTATGGCCTAAACAGATCCAGGACAAACATGATTCAAAAACCATCCATTTAAAAATCCCCGCAGCTGGTGTTTGACCGGCCGCGGGGGTTTTTTTGACAGACCTATTTGCCAAAATCATTCATCTGCCTGTCCTGTGATCTCTGTCCTGTGATCTTTTAGTTTTACTGTATCTTTTCTCCTTCAGCCGATATTACCACCTTATCGATCTCAAAATCCTGATCAGAGCTGGCCACAGCATCCTCGACCAGGTGAACCATGCCCCGGCAGCAGGGAACTTCCATGATCGCCACCGTGATCGAATTTAAATCATTGTGCTCCAAAATTCCTCTGAGCTTGCTTCGGTATCTTTCGGAATCATCGAGTTTGGGGCAGCCCACCGCCAATTTTTTATCTTTGAGAAGATCGAGGTGAAAATCAGCATAGGCAAAGGCAACGCAGTCAGCGGCTATTAAAAGGTCCGCTCCCTCAAAAAATGATGCTGTCTCGGGCAGCAGATGAAGCTGAACCGGCCACTGCTCCAGCTGACTGTTTATACTCAATTCCACATCCCCATCTCCGGCTGCAGTTTTATTTCCCCCGGAGTTCTGTTGTTTATCTTTCTCGCTTCTTTCAGATTTTTTCTGGCCGCCGCTGCAGGTACTTCCTCGCGATAAATCTCTCATCCTGCTGCCGGGACATCCTCCTCCGACAGCAGTATTTTTCATTTTAAGCTGTTCATTTTTGACAGCCTCTTCATCAAATTCTTCCACATCTTCTTCGACCAGTTCGATAGCATCTTCAGGACATTCTCCCAGGCAGTCTCCCAGGCCGTCACAGAGCCTTTCTTCTTTCAGCCGGGCCACACCATCGACAATTTCGATTGCTCCTTCATCACAGGCGGGTATACACTCACCGCAGCCCGTACATTTGTCCTCATCGATCTTTACAATTTTTCTCATAACCATTGCAGATCCATCCTTTCATTTTTGATTACACTAATAATTGTATCAGAAATACCTGCATCTGGCTGTGATAAATGTCATAGTTAATGTTGAGTTTTTTAGTTATAATAAAATTAGCAAACAGATTTCCGGAAAGGAGCTAAAAATATGTTTCAGCAATGCCCCGGTCAGGATGGTCGCAGCTGGTCCCCGGACGATGTCAACGAGAAAGATTGTCCGGTCTGCGGTTATGAGGTCGAATTCTTTAAGTTTGATCTGCTGCGTCCCTGTCCTGAATGCGGAAAAGATATAATCAATCCTGGCTTTAATCTGGGCTGTGCCGAGTGGTGTGATCAGGCTGCTAACTGTATCGGAGAGGGGAGCACACTGTACAGCGAAGTTCAGACTTTGAGAGAAAAGGTGGAAGAAAAAATTGAGAGGCTTTTGCAGAATAATCCGGAAAAACTCGTACTGGTAAAAGAGCTCACAGAAATAGCGGATGAAATCGGCAAACTGGAGCGCTATTCACCCCTGAGCGTGATACTATCAGGGCTGCTTTTCCCGCTCGGTGACCCTGACTGTGATCCTGCATCACTGAATATTAGAGGTTTAAAAGAATTAGATGATCCCAAAATTGAGATTGCTTCACTGGAAAATTGTGCAGAAATAGCGCATATAATTTTAAACTCTCTGGATATTCCCGACAGATACAGGCAGGAAGTTATGCGCAACATTAAAGCTATTCACCAGAAAAAGAAACTGAAAAATACCTCTTATCTGGTCCTGAAAGATGCCTGCAGCCTGGCTCTTTATGAAAAAGGTCAGCTGCAGGAGCTTGAAATCAGGGAAGAATTGATTACCGAAGGAGGAAAAAAGCTTGCTGAGAGAGAAGGATTTTTAGATTATCCAATTTCCTGAAATTTTGTATTAAAAAAGAGGCAGATCCCGATATAACCGAAATCTGCCTCTTTTTTTATTTTTCTTTTCAGCCTTCTCTTTACTCTTCTTCTGCGCTGATTCTGCTGATCTGTTCTTCAACTGCCATTATTTCTTCTTTAAGATCGAGCAGGTACTCTCTCAGCTGCTCTAAATCCTCTTCACCTTCTAGCTCTTCTATTACATATTCTTCCGTGTATTCATCCTCACATTCGCATTCATCACCGCAGTCACAACAGCACTCGCAGCAACAGCAACAGCTGCAGCAGCAGTTGTGAGAAGAGTGCCCATGTCCGGTATGATGATGGCCATGACAGCAGCAATGATGGGAATGATGATTATGACTTCCGCAGCACATAATTTCACCTCCTTTGTGATCCATTTTTTCAAAAACCTGTTTTGCCGGTTTTCTTTCTCAGCCTCTGCGGCCATAAAAACAGAGCTGGGGTAGATCCATAAGATAAGCCAGCCCGGTTATGGTGTTGCCGTAAAAGGCAAAATCCTTATTCTGTTCAGCGAACAATTCGAGAAGTTTTCCGGCAGAACCGTTGATCATTGTCGAGCCAGTAACCAGGACAAAACCGCTTTTTTTGATCAAACGGCGGTTGAATTTCTCTCCGTTTCTTACTTCGATTCCGTAATCACTACCGCCGATCCTATCCTGATTAAGATCTGTCACCAGAATATTATTGCTACCAAAAGTTTTTGCTGCAGCTTCCAGAAAGGCGGGCTGAAAACCTATGAGACCGATAGTTTGCAATTCCCCGTGGTTGGTCTTTATCCAGGCCATAATTTCTTCTGCACAATCTTCCATATCATCATCGCGGCAGTGCACTGTTTTTTCGATAAGATCAAGATCCCTCAGCACAACATTGATAGCCGCCACCAAAAGAGCCCGGCGGTAGCTGCTGTCCAGATCAAAGGATAAAATCTCTTCCAGCGTTCCTTCATACTCTCCCGGTTGATCGGTAAAGGCCTGACCGCGACTGTTCTTAAATTTTGCTTCGATCATGACTTCCTCTCCCTGCAGCAGGGGAAAGTCCTGACGTTCAGGATGACCTATCGCCTCTTCTGGGTCCAGTCCTTCAGCTGTAATCTTTATATTCTCGGTGCTTAAATTATTTTCTGCGACCAATTCCTCGAATTTTTCTCTTGCTTCGATAATTACTGGCAAATCTATCTCCCCTTTCCCGCAAACTGAAAATTAAAAATCGCTCAGTTACAGCAATCCCTCTCGTGATCCTCCTGGCATTCTGGCGGAACATCTATATGATCCTCCAGGTTCTCCAGCATTAATCCAATTTTTTTCAGATTTTGTTCTTTAACGTGATAATGAACCCAGTAACTGATCTTTTCTCCCACTACCAGATCTGCCTCCCTCAGCACCTTGAGATGTTGAGATATAGCAGCCTCGGAAAGCTCAAGCCTATGAGCCAGGGCGTTTACACAGTAGTTTTCGCGCCTCAGCAAAACAATTATTTTTAACCTGTTTTCATCCGCCAGGGCTTTTAAAGCGGGAAGCAGATTCATATCATCTTCACCTCTATTCGCCATAAAATAAATTCATCCTATTATTTTTGACGGTATTTGATTAGCTTTTAGCTTAATTAAATTATAATAAACTTAAACGTATTTGTCAAAAAAAATATAAACCCCCTGTATTATCTATTATCCAGCCGGAGAGGGGGCATTCTCCCGGGCGGTCAAAATTAGACTTCCAAAAAGTTCACGAAAGCAGGGACGATCTTCAACCAGAGCTTCAGGATGCCACTGAACTCCAATGACAAACTTTTTTTCCGTAGATTCAACCGCTTCTACAGTCCCCTCTTCTGTCCGGGCAGCCACCTGCAGAGATTCTCCCAGATCCTTAACGGCCTGGTGATGGCGCGAATTCACTTTTAATTTATCATAAGAATACAAAACCTCAAACAGCTGGGTTCCTTTTTCTATAAGAACTTCATGGTGTTGAAAATTTTCTTTTTCTTCGGCGAAGTGAAGCTGACTGCCCAGATCCTGATAAAGCGTTCCTCCCAGCCCCACATTGATCAGCTGCATTCCCCGGCATATCCCCAGCACCGGCAGGTCGGAGCGATAGGTCCGGCGAAAAAATTCAAGCTCCCATCTGTCCCGGCTGATATCCACCTTTTTCAGCCGATCACCGGGCTCTTCCCCGTAGCATTCTGGAGATATGTCCTGTCCTCCGGTGAGCAGAAGTCCATCAATTATCTCCAGATAATTCTCGGTCTCCTCGAGATTATCCATGATCGGTATGGGGAGTGGAACTCCTCCAGCTCTTTCTATTGCATCGATATAATTACAGCCGATCTTGCCGTAGCAGGACCGGGGATTTTTCTGAGTCTGCCTGTAGGTGGTAATCCCGATCAGCGGTTTGGAAATAGTTATCCCTCCCAGAATTGTGATCCAGAATTATGTTTTGAATAAATCTTTTATTTTTGTTTTAAAAATTTGTAACATTAGTTTAAATATGATATTCTCCACTTGAAGATGATACTTATGATACTCTAACAGAAGATCGGCAGATTAATTGAGCTCAACCCCATAAAATTAATTGGAGGTGATATAAAATGGCAGATAAAGAAAACAAAGTTCCGGAGAATGTAGAAGGTCCTTTTTATGTGGATGAAGAATGTATAGCCTGCGAGATGTGTATCGACGATGCTCCCCGAAATTTTGACCTGGCCGATGAGGGTCACGCCTACGTTAAAAAACAGCCTGAATCCGAAGTGCAAAAGGAAGCCTGTGAGGAAGCCCTGATGAACTGTCCTGTAGATGCAATAGGAGATGACGGTTAAAAATGCTCAAATTGTCTGCTTATTAAACTAAATTGTCTGCCTATTAAACTATTTTTATTTCTCTGAATAGATATTAACAAACGCAGATGTTCTCCTTCAGTAAACTAATAACTACGAAACTGGAAGGCCCCTGCTCGAAAAAATTCAAATCCGGAGCAGGGGTTTATTCTTGCCTGAATTAAAACAATTCCCCTCGAAACCAGCTGTCGGCTTTCCCTACCGCCTCAGTCATTTCAACCAGTTCTCGGCGATAATCATAATAGGAGTTCAGCAGATCTGCAGCCGCCTGATAATAATTGAGTTCCAGCAAATTGTATTCATAGCGGCTTATCATCTCCGCTTCCAGCATATGATCTCCGTCGGATAGTCTCCTTTCGGCCAGATCCAGCTGCGATTTTTGCCGTCTTAGCTCGCGATGTGCGGCCTTAAGTTCCTGCTGCTGAGATTTTACCTCCAATTTAATATCCTCTTCAGCCCCCGCCAGCTGTTCCTTACGGGCACTGCGCTCCGATTCAAGCTCGGCCATTTCTGCCTCCTCCAGCCCTGAGTCGTGAAAATTATATTCGAGCGAGAAACCTATCTGCCAGGAAGATTGCGATTCATAGTTTATTGGTCCGGTTTCCGGAGAAGTTGGCCAGGTAATCGGAGTAGAACCAGGATTAACTCTGAAATTCTCAATTTCGGGCAGAGTGGTATCAAATCTGTTCACCCCTGCTGTAAATCTGCCCGTTTCGTCCACCGTCATGCGCAGAGAAGTATCGATATCATCCTGGTAAAAAGATACTCCACCGGCCAGATCCGGGCGCTGTTCTTCCTCGATCTTTTCCCGCTCGGCAGCTATCAAATCGAGCTCCTGCTCCAGCCTGTCCAGCTCCCTGCGCCGATCGCGGGCCATATCCTGACTCTCCTCGATCTCCCAGGGCCAGAAGTTGTTCTCTCCGGGAACATCCAGCCGGCAGGCTGAGTCAAGCTCACGTGGCTCGGGCAGACGAAGATAACTATCACTGGCCACCTCCCGCCTGAGATTTTCCCGGCTGAGCCGGAAGGCTTCCCGGGCATCTTTCAAAGCATCTTCAGCCTCATCAGCCTGCAGCTTGACCTCTTCCAGCTCAGTTTGTATGGCTTTTTCAGCCTCGATCAGGTGTCTTTTTTCCTCCACCTGCTCCCTTCTGACTTCAGCGGCAATCTCGGCCAGCTCCAGTCCTACCTGAGCCTGACGCAGCTCGTAAAAGGCTTCAGCCACGGAAGATATGATCTTTTCCTCTTCCCGGGTAAGTTCCAGCTTCTTATCCTCTTTTTCCAGTTTTAAAGCCTCCCGGCGGAAAGCAGTATCCCCGTCATCCCACAGGCTGCGGCTGGCACCTAAAGTAAGACTTAAAGCAGCAATTTCGTCGTCAACTTCCTCCGCCAGCTCCGCCTCAACAGGACTATTATCCTCTTCATCCAGATACTGCAGTGAATCATAGAATACATTAACCATCTCGGGAGTTCTCAGCACCCTGACATCTCCTCTAATATCAGCCTGCCAGTCCAGACCGCTTTCCAGCTGTTTTTGCCGCTGGCGGGCTGCCTCCAGCTCGTATTCCAGTTCACTGTGTCGGTGATTTTCGACCAGAGCGGTATCTATAAGATCCTGCAGTCTTTCTTCGGCCGGTTCGGGCTGCCCGGTGCCGGTTTCAGCTGCTCTCACCGAACTTAAGAAAGGTATTCCGGCCGCGAGAAAGCAGAAAAACTGCAGAATTATTGCTATAATAATGATCGTCAAATTTCTGTCTTTGATGTTCAACTGTTTTCACCCCCGCTGCCAAATAACCGACGGGTTAAATCATCGAAGGTCGTGTAAAGCATGGGCAATAATACCAGCGTAGAAAAGGTCGAGACGACAAGCCCCCCAATCACTGCCGTGGCTATGGGGGCCTGAATTTCGGAGCCCTCGCCAAAACCCAGGGCCAGAGGAAACATGGCCAGTACGGTCGTCAGCGTCGTCATCAAAATGGGTCTTAATCTGATCTGACAGGCCCGGGATATGGCATCAGTTCGCGAACCTTCTTCAGTTTTAGTTATTTCCCGGTTGATATAATCGAGCAGCACAATCGCGTTATTGACCACAATACCGACCATCATAATCACTCCTATATAGGAAGCCACATTAAGACTCCTGCCGGTTATAATCAGACCATAAATAACTCCCACGATGCCAAAGGGAACGCTGAGGATGATGATCAGAGGCTGCCAGTAAGATTCAAATTGAGCGGCCAGCAGCATAAAGACTATTATTATGGCCAGCATCATGGCTAAAAAGAGATCCTCAAAAGCTTCCCGCATCCACTGAGTCTCGCTGCCGAATTCGTAATTAACTCCGGCGGGAAATTCGACCGTCTCCATTTCGACCTCTATACCATCCACAGCCGAACCCAAATCGACCCCGGAATAATCGGAATATACCGAAACGGCATCGGTCTGATCTATTCTTCTCAATTCCACCGGACTTTCCCCCCGGCGAATCTCAGTAATCTGATCCAGCGGCAAAACACGCCCGGCTCTGTTGGCCAGAGGCATGGTTTCCAGCCGGGAAACATCATCCCGTATCTCCTGGCCATAACGCAGCCTGAGATCTATCATGTCATCATCTTCACCGTCATCCTCATCAAACCTGGTAACAACAGTTCCCTCTACCGCTACATTCACCGCTTCAGCTATTCCCGCCGCGCTCAAACCATAATTACCGGCTTTACGCCGGTTAACATCAATTTGAAGTTCGGGACGGGGATCACCTATGCTGGTGCCCACATCGGCGGTATATTCCAGATCCCTGACAATCTCTTCCAGCTGTAAACTCAGCTCTTCCAGTTCATCTCTATCCGCTCCCATAACATCGACAACTATCGGGGCCTGCTCTAAATCGCCTCCGCCGGTAACCACAGAAAGGTTGCTGGCCTGCAGATCCGCTTCCAGCGGTATACTCTCAAGTTTTCTGACATTTTCAACATAATACGGAGTGCGGTGATCACGCTCATCCAGATCGACAAGACCTAGGGTAATCCGGGCATCCGAAGAAATACCATTGTGACCCACAATGGATTGAATATTTTCAACCTCCGGCCACTCTTTTAATTCCTCTTCTATTCCGATCACTGTCTCTTCGGTATCAGCCAGAGTGGTTCCAGGCGGCATATCCAGCCTTATGTCGATAAGTCCTTCGTCCAGTTCAGGCAAAAATTCCTGACCCACCAGTCCGGCTGCAAAAACTGTAACACCGAAAACAGCCAGCACCAGCAAAAACCCTATCAATCTATGGGATAAAACCAGCCTTATTCCTCGATCATAATATTTTTTTATCCTTTCGAGTATGCGATTGACGATGCTGTTTTGCTGACGTTCTCTTACCTTAGCAAAATCTGTACGCACCAGAAGTTTGACCGCCAGCATCGGTATAAGGGTAAGAGCCGTAAAAAGCGAAATCATAAGAGAAAATGCCACGCTAAAAGATAAATCCCGGAAAATCTCTCCGGCAATTCCCTCTATAAAGACCACCGGCAGAAAAACAGCCATGGTGGTAATGGTGGAAGCTGCGATCGGCCCTCCAACCTCTGAAGCCCCATCAACAGAAGCTCGACGGATATCGTAACCCTGCTCGCCAAATCTGAATATATTTTCAGATACGACCACGGAATTATCGACCAGCATTCCCGCTCCCAGGGCCAAACCGCCCAGGGTCATAAGATTTAAGTTAAGACCGAACTGATCCATCAGAAAGAAAGTGGCCATAAAAGACACCGGAATATTGACAGCAACCAGCATGGTGGTGAGAAAGTTATTGAGAAAAAGAAAAAGTATAATAACTGCCAGTATGCCGCCCACCACCGCGTTATTTATCACCGTGGAGATAGCAATGCCGATATAATCTGCCTGGTCCTGAATCGTGGTGAATTCAAGCTCCCTATCGAGTCGGGCCGTGACGTCTGAGAGAGCATTTTGAACTCCCCTCACCGTCTCCACAGTGTTGGCATCAGCCTCCTGATGAATCTCCAGTCCCAGACTCTTTTCCCCGTCCTGTCTGACGATGGTATTCTGATCGGTAAAACCGTCTTCGATAACCGCAATCTCATCCAGATAAAACAGCGATCCTCCGCTCCCGGAAACAGGTACACTTCCTATCTCAGCAAAATTATCAAACCTGCCCAGAGTTCTTACCAGCAGCTCTTCCCGGCCGGCCGGAGTTACATCCCCTCCCGGCAAATCCAGATTGGCCGCGGGAATGGCCTCCATCACTTCAAAAAGAGCTATATCGTGGCGCTTCAATCTGTCCGGTTTTAATTCAACCTGAATCTCTCTTTCCCTGCCGCCCAAAATTTCAACCGAGGCCACCCCGGGCTGCCTTTCCAGCTCTGGAACCACATCATTGTCCAGTGTACGGCGAACATCTACCAGTTCCCCCTCTCCGGTAACTCCCATTTCCAGCACCGGCATTTCGGTAGGGTCGTATTGCAAAGCATAGGGGCTGTCAGCATCATCAGGCAGCTCATCCCGCACAATATCTATCTGCTCCCGGACATCCTGAATGGCAAAATCCAGATCAGTTCCCCAGTCGAACTCGAGCAGAATTTGAGCTCTTCCTTCCTCTGAGATAGCCGTTATCGTATCCAGTCCGGAAACAGCCTGCAGAGATTCCTCCAGCGGTCTCACCACAAGATCTTCGACCTCAGAGGGGCCGGCTCCGGGATAGTCAGCCACAACCACGATAACCGGCATATCCAGCTCCGGCAGAAGCTCCAGAGGCAGCCTGGTCAGCCCTATAAAACCGAGCAAAATCAAAAGAGCTATAACCATGGTGACAGCAACAGGTTTTTTGACCGCTATATCTGGTAATATCAACTGTCAACCACCTCTATCAATTCTGCCGGATGACCGTGATAATATTCGTCCTTCGCTTCATAAACGATCAGATCTCCTTTTTCCAGATCCCCTGCAATTTCAACTTTGTCCTCGCTGCGAGAAATGATCTCTACCTCAACCTCTTTCAGCATTTCCGACTCCACCAGGTATATTTTCGGATTATCATTTTCTACAAGAGCAGAACTGGGAATTTCAAGATAATCATTCTCCTCTGTCGTTATGCGGGCTTCTCCATATTCACCCGCCCGCAATCTGCTGTCAGGATTGGGCAGGGCTATATTGAATTCGAACTGCCCCGACCCCTCATCTGCTGCCGGATATATTTCATCTACCATGCCCCGGAAAGTCTCTTCCGGGTGGGAATCGAAGCTGAGCTCAGCCGGCTGACCCCGACGAATATCTGCTGCCCGGCC
This sequence comes from Halarsenatibacter silvermanii, assembly GCF_900103135.1. NCBI lineage: Bacteria > Bacillati > Bacillota > Clostridia > Halanaerobiales > Halarsenatibacteraceae > Halarsenatibacter > Halarsenatibacter silvermanii. The sequence goes on from NZ_FNGO01000005.1 coordinate 130,267, forward strand.
CGCTGTAGTCTCCACGGAAAATTTGAGCTCTTCCATCTCCATGATCACGGCCAGCACGGTATCATCACCGACCAGAGCTCCTTCATCGATGGGAAGCTCGCCGATAGTACCCTCCACCGGCGCGGTCACCTTAAGATCCTGCTGATCCACTCTGGCCTTTTCCAGCTCGTACTCAGCTTCAGCTATAGCTGCTTTTAAAATATCGATTTCTTCCGGTCGGGCCCCCTGCTCGGACATCTCCAGACTCTGTTCGGCTGTTTTGTATTCAGCCCGGGCCTCATTCAGCCTCTGTTCGGCTTCATCCAGCTCCGTTTTGGGCGCGACGTCGTGCTCATAGAGATATTTGACTCTTCTGTGATGATCTTCTGCAATCTCAAAACTTTCCCGGGCTGCCTCATATCGGGCTTCAACCTGTTTTAACTCCTCTTTTCTGGCTCCGGCCTCAGCCATTTCGAGCTCTTTTTCGATCTGTTCCAGAGCCTTTTCTCCGGCTTTAATGCCCAGATCAAGCTTTTCTGCCTCGAGTCTGGCTATCCGATCTCCCGTTTCAACCCTGTCTCCGATATCAGGATATATTTCGATAAGATCTCCCCCAATTCCGGGCATAACCCGGGCCGCGCCTGCCGGTTTGGTAAATCCCTCGAAATATTTTTTTCCACTCCCAACTTCCTCGTCAACCCGGAAAACTTCTATCCCTTCTTCATTTTTTTCGGCTGTTTCTGCAGCTGCATCTCCGGCAAAAATCGCCGAAAAAATCAAAAGCATTAAAAGACACAAAAATATAAGCGGCAATAAATTATTATTCAAAGTTTCGATACTCTCAACCTTTGCTTTTATCGTTTTAGTCCTCAGCATAACTTAACCCTCCGCAGCAGGCAATTAATTTTTAATAAATTTGATAAGCATTTCAATCCAAACTCTGCAGGCTCGCTCCCGCGACAAACCACAGGGACCCCGCAGATAGTCCCAGCTTTCAGGAGAGAGCGCGGTTTCCAGCCCATAAAGCAAGTCTTCCATTCTCTCGGCATCGTATTTTTCTTCCATGTGTTTTCCAAAATGTTGGGCCAATCTGTTCTTAAGTGTCTGACTTCGCATCCGATTTAACTTTTTGCGAACATCTGCCGGCAGTCCCTTTTCTGAAAGGACTTTTCTAATCGAAGCAGTGTATTCATACACAGAACTGAGATAAGACACGAAATTTTTTAGATTTTTGCGTTCTATCTCTTCGCTCAGTTCGATCGGTTTCGGCGGCGAAAATTTTTCCCGCAGAAGTTCAATCTGATGATGATAGGCTTCAGCTACCAGCTGATCAAGATTTTCAAAATAACGGAAGATCGAACGACGGGAAACCTCAGCCTCTTCCGCTATTTTCTCCGGCGAGGGCAGGGTGGAATTTTTTTCAATAAGCTGTAAAAAAGCATCCAGCACTTTCCTTCTATTCCTGGATTTGCGGCTTTTCCTGCCATCTTCTCCCTGCAGTTCATCTTCCTTTACTTCTTCCGGTCTCTCAGCACTCATAATGCTTAACCTCCTTTTTCCAGCAGGCATAATATTTAACAAAACAAGAATTGGCACCAAAGATGATAATTTGTTTTGTCATTGTAGATGACATATTATCAGATAATGATCGGCATTGCAAGCTCAAAGCTAAATCCCTGAGTGTTATGACACGCGGAGGATAATGTATGTTTTTATTTATCTACAAAAAAATAAATCGCCCCGAAAATCGGAGATTTTCAGAGTTAATCAGGTCAAAAAGTATCTAATCTAAAATAATTTTTGCCACAGGTGTTGACTAAAGGTCGGCTATTGTGTATACTGTTTTATGCCGAATGATGATGAATAAAATTCATGCGGTGAGGTAGCTCAGGTTGGTAGAGCAGTGGACTGAAAATCCTCGTGTCGGCGGTTCGAATCCGCCCCTCACCACCATTTTCCTGCGGGAGTAGCTCAGCTGGTAGAGCGCCAGTTTGCCATACTGGAGGTCGCGGGTTCAAATCCCGTTTCCCGCTCCATTTTTATTGGCGGCATAGCCAAGTCTGGAAAGGCAGAGGACTGCAAATCCTTCATCCCCCGGTTCAAATCCGGGTGCCGCCTCCATTTTAAAATCAGATTCTGCCGGGATGGCGGAATTGGCAGACGCATCGGACTTAAAATCCGGTGGGCACATTTTTGCCCGTGTGGGTTCGAGTCCCACTCCCGGCACCATGTATAAAAAGATAATCACGCGTGTGGGTATAGCTCAGCTGGTCAGAGCGCCACGTTGACATCGTGGAGGTCAGTGGTTCAAATCCACTTACCCACACCATTTTTATATTCTTCGATGCTTCATCGCTTTCAATGGTTAAAAACCAGCCTCGATATACATTTCTCTCAAAATTCATCGCTCTCTTCATAATCTTTTTCCATTTCTCCTGCCGAATTTAAAATTCAGACGAATTTAAGATGCAGGAATGATAGTATACCTGTATTTTTACATATTTTTATCATATAATACAGGAGATTAGGGGTTTTTCTTCAACTTGATAATATGAGACTTTACAAAATCATATCAATTTAAACAGGGGGTATATTTGATGAAAAAAGGGGCTTTATCTATTCTGCTGGTTTTTGCACTGGTTTTACTCTTTTCGACAGGTCTGGCCGCTGAAACTTATACCGTGGGCACCAGTGCCGGATTTCCTCCCTTTGAATACGTCGAAGATGGAGAGATTGTAGGCTTTGACATCGATCTTATGGAAGCTATAGGCGAGGAGCAGGGTTTTGAGGTGGAATTTGTAGATATAAGTTTTGATTCATTGATTCCCGGTCTCAACGCCGGCCAGTTCGACATCGTTGCCGCCGGTATGACAATCACCGAGGAAAGAGCTGAAGTTGTCGACTTTACCGACCCCTATTTCTCGGCCAATCAGGCTGTTCTGGTCAGAGAGGATTCTGAGGATGATCTGACTGTATTGTATGGTGATAATAAACTGGCGGTACAAACAGGAACAACCGGTGATCTCTGGGTTGAAGAAAATCTGCAGGATCCCGAAATTTTCACCGGAGATGTGACCCACTTCGATACTTTTGTTATGGCGGTCCAGGATCTGGTCAATGAAAATGTGGACGGAGTTGTACTCGATACGCCTGTAGCCCAGCGTTATGCGGAAGAAAATCCTGTCGAAATGGTCGCAGAAATTATCACGGGTGAGGAGTACGGACTGGCTGTAGCCGACGGTAATACTGAGCTTCTTGAAAAGCTCAACGAAGGACTCGAGCAGGTTAGAGAATCCGGTCGCATGGACGAACTTTTGGACAAACATTTTTAAGCACTCGTGAAATGCCCGAGAGCTGTTTTATAAAAAGATATACGGAAGGCTGTGGTGATAGCCTTGGCAGAGAGAATAGAACTTGCTCAACAGTCCCTTCCCGCTTTACTGGAAGGGACTGTTGTAACTATTCAATTAACAGTTTTGATATTGCTTTTTGGCCTGTTTTTGGGCCTGATCATGGCTTTTGGTCAGACTTATGGAAACAGGGCGGTTAAATTTCTGGTCGATATTTATGAGCGTGTTTTTCGCAGCATACCCGAGCTGGTACTGCTGCTTTTAGTTTTTTATGGTATGCCGAATATAGGCATCAATTTAAACCCTTTCAGCGCGGCGGTTCTGGCTCTGGGCCTGAGGGCAACAGCTTACATGTCGCAGATTTTTCGCGGAGCCTTCCAATCGGTGGGCTCAGATCAGCTTACAGCCGCACGCTCACTGGGGATGAGCAAGTTTAAAACTTTCAGATACGTGATTTTACCCCAGGCAGTCAGGGTATTTATACCTCCTTTCGCCAACGAATACGCGATTATTCTCAAAGACACTTCACTCGCCTATGCTCTGGGAGTGACCGAGCTTCTGCGTCAGGGCCAGTATATTATAGCTGTACATTATGATCCGCTGACCATCTTCCTCTTGATAGCGGCAATATATTTCGTTCTGACCTTTGGTGTGACAAGGCTTTTGAAACTGCTCGAAAATAAACTAAAAATTCCAGGTCTGGGAGCTGAAACAAATTGATGGCTGAAAAAACGCTTTTAAATATCAAAAATCTGCATAAAAGTTTTGGAGACAATCTGGTGCTGGACGGGATATCTTTTTCGCTCGACCCGGAGGAGATAAAGGTGATTATAGGTCCCAGCGGCACCGGCAAGAGCACAGTGTTGAACTGCATAAACAGGCTGGTAATGCCGGATGATGGGGAGATATGGCTTGAGGATACAGAAGTTATATCCTGCGAGGACATCAACAGCATCCGCCAGAATATAGGCTATGTTTTTCAGGGTTTTGGCCTTTTTCATCATTTGACCGCCATCAAAAATATCATGATCGGGCTCAGAAAAGTCAAAAATATGCCAGATAAAGCGGCCAGGGAAAAAGCTCTTTCCGAACTGGAAAGAGTGGGTCTGACCGAAGTAGCTGATTCCTACCCGGCGCAGCTCTCCGGCGGCCAGAAACAGAGAGTGGCCATCGCGCGAGCGCTGGCCATGGAACCCCAATTGATGCTGTTTGATGAACCCACCTCGGCCCTCGATCCCGAGCTCATCGGAGAAGTTCTGACGGTCATGAAAGATCTGGCAGAAGAGGGAATGACAATGCTCGTGGTGACGCATGAGATGGGATTTGCCCGCTCCGTTTCCGACGAAATAATTTTTATGGAGAAGGGTAACATAGTGGAAAAAGCACACCCGGAGAAGATGTTCGATTCCCCTGAGCTGGAACGCACGAGGGAGTTTCTCTTCAAACTGGACGAGCTCTACGGTCAGGGTGGTGAATAACATGCTGGAGTTTCTGACCGAGGAATATATGATCATAGATATTTTTGTCAGCAATTTCTGGACTTTTATGTCGGGGTTGAGGTTTACCTTCACCCTGACTGTTGTTGTCATGACAGCTGGAACTATCCTGGGCGTTTTGCTGGCCCTCGGCCGCAGTTACGGCAATAAAATTCTTTCTTTTTTATGCACTGCCTATATAGAGCTGATCCGTGGTACGCCCATGCTGGCCCAGCTTTTCATTCTCTATTTTGCTCTGCCCCCTTACGGTATCAATCTTTCTGCAGCGCAGGTGGCATATCTCGGTTTTACCCTCAATGCTTCCGCCTATCAGGCAGAGTACACCAGAGGGTCGCTGGAATCTGTCGAAACCGATCAATTTAAGTCAGCATATTCGCTGGGGATGAGCCGCTGGCAGACTATCTTCTATATTGTCCTGCCCCAGGCTGTGCGCTGGTCGATACCGGCCTGGACAAATGAATTCATATATATCCTGAAATACACCTCTCTGGCCTATATCATAGGTGCTCCGGATCTGATGACTCAGGGCAAATTTATAGCCAGCCGCAATTACCAGTTCTTTCGCGTTTACCTGATAGCAGCGATAATATATCTCGTAATAGTCACCATATCAACCTGGCTTGTCGACAGGCTGGAGGACAAAATCAGGATACCCGGTTTTAGAGGAGAAGAAAACTTTTAAAGGATCTTCTTGTCTTTAGTTGGTTAATAGGCGCGTAAAAAACATCATTTAGTTGTACTGTAAGATATAAAGCTTCGTTCACAATGAAATTTTTCTCCGGCCTAAGTTTAGTTTTCGGCCAAAAAATTGCGCAATTTTTTATCTGAATTTTAGAATCAACTGTTCCCATTCATCCATGGGAGAAGCCAGCAGATATTTTATCTCCGAGCGGCGGGCCTCGGGGAAAAAGCTTTCCAGCATTCTAATTTCCCCCTCTTTTCTGGCTTTTTGATATTCATCAAATACCTGTCTTTCTCCGCTGCCGATAACCAGCCTGTATCGACCTGGGCAGGCAATTTCCACTCTGATCTCCTCGCCGGATTTTAAACGACCGATAAATTCAGCCATCTTTTGAGTTCCCCCCTTATTATCTGCCGGTTAGAAAAAGATTTCCAGGACCAGGAGAAACATTCCCAGAATCGCAGCAGACGGCAGGATAATTTTCCAGTGATTTAATCCCATATAACGCGGCAGGGTGGCCTCAGAAAAACCCTCTCCTTCGAAAACACCCCCGAATCTTTCCTTAAATACCGCATATAAGGCTGCTCCCAGAGTTATACCGACCAGCCCGGGAATGAGAGCGTCCAGATTGCCCTGACCGGCAGCTCCCGCCAGCGTTCCCGGGCAATAACCCAGCACGGCAAATCCGATGCCAAAAATCAACCCGCCCGGAATCACCATTTTGAGCGGAGGGTTCTTGGGAGAAAGCTGAACCCATCCCAGATCATAGAGGGCATAAATACCGATCATGCCAACAATCACAGCCGTCAAAATAATCTTCAAAACAGTAAAATCATCCAGCTTCAGCTGTCCGACGATAACATTATAACGGGTTACGCCACCTTTCTGCAGCAAAAAACCAAAAATTATACCGGTCAAAAGTCCCTTTAACAATCGGGGAAAGCTCTCTCTTCTCATTTTAAATCACCTCTGCAAATTCTCAATCCAAAAAAACCGATGTTGAAGACAAAACTCACAGTATCACCATTGCCGCTGCTATTCCTCCGATGAAAAAACATGCGGCGGCTATCCAGCTGCTTATGCTCAGCTGCAGCGTGCCGCTGATGCCGTGACCGCTGGTGCAGCCTCCGGCAAAGCGGGCACCAAAACCTATAAAAATGCCTCCTAAAAGAGCCGAAAAAAATCTTCCCGCGGCAGTTATATTCAAAAAAGAGGGATAATCCGTTGGAGGTCTCATACTCAAAGAAAAACTGCCTGAAAGCACTGAGGAGATAAAGCTGCCGACAAAAATGCCGATCACCAGCATCATCTGCCAGTCAATTTTAGGAGCATAATCACGGTAATAACTCAATCTATCGGTCACCGAACTGTCTTTTTGTTCCCAGATCAGTCCGGACGTTCGAGCAAAAGTGGTTGAAGCTCCCAGGGCTTTTCTGGAAAAAAGAAAAGAGAGCCAGCTCAAAACTCCTATGCCGATCCCCACCAGATAGGGCGACCAGGTCGTTCTCATCAAAAATTCCATAATTCAGCACCTCCTGCCGGGCCTTTCAGTCCCGACCCGTATAATGATTATCTTCAGAATTAGATATTTAACGAATTAACTCTTGAAAAACACCATCAAGTTTGATATATTTCTATAGTAACAAGTATATAAGTATCCAGCAGCTGGAAGAGTAGCCAGTAGTCCAGCAGAAAAATGCATTAGGAGGGAAACCGATGTCTGCAAGCAAGCGAGAATCAAGCAGCTGGGATTGGCGTAAAACACTGCAGCGGGAAACCGTGAAAGCAGGCTTTGTCCCACGCAAAAGCTTCAGCAGTTTTCGCGACTCCTAAAAGTTATAATACTGACGGGAGACGGAGCTGAAGTATCCTAAACTCTAAACTTTTTGAAGCCGGGTGAAGTTCACATTTAAGTGAGCTTCACCCGGTTTCGTTATTTTTATTTTTAGCTTTCAGCTGCCGGTATCAGCCAGACCTTCTGAAACATCCTGATCGAAATGAACATCCTGCTGAGGATATGGTATATCGATGCCAGCTCTGTCCAATCTCTTTTTGACCTCTTCATGCATGTAAAACCAGACATCCCAGTAATGATCTGGATTGATCCAGACCCGGGTGAAAATTTCCACCGAGCTGCCGGCATGTTCGCCAACTCTGATCGTGGGCTCCGGTTTGGAATATATCAGCTCACATTTTTCAGCTATATCCTGGATGATTTTTTTGGCCCTCTCAAAATCATCGTCATAGCCTATGCCGAACTGCATATCCAGCCGCCGCTTGCTGGTCTCAGAAAAGTTGAGAATTCTCTCGTTGGCAAGATTGCCGTTGGGAATATAAAGCTTCTGCTGCTGAGGAGTATAGATGGTAGTATAGAGAATTTGAATTTCATCGACTGTACCCCAATCACCGCCTACGCTAATAAAATCCCCTACTTCGAAGGGACGAAAAAGCAGCAGTATTACTCCACCGGCAAAATTCGATAGACTGCCCTGCAGCGCCAGACCGGCAGCAAAACTGGCGGCACCTATTATTGCCACAAATGAGGTCATCTCTATTCCGGCCGTGCCCAGTGCACTTATGGCCAGTACAATTATCAGCACAACTTTGGCCATCGAATTTATAAATCCGGCCAGAGTCGGATCTACCCTGTCTTTCATCGAGCGTCTGAGAAATTTAAGCCCGCCTTTAATGGCAAACCATCCTATAGCAAAGATCAGCACACCGGCCAGAAGATTTAAAGCATGATGCTGAATTACGGATAATATGTACTGAGTATTCACGTAATAACCCTCCCGCAAGTATGTATTTTAGGATCTTCTTGTCTTCAGTTTGGTTATACGATATCTATCAACTGATAACAAGAAGATCCGTGTTTATTACGTTTTGAGGTTTTTCTCCATATCATTTGGTCGATATATCTTTACTCATATTCATACTGCCTGTATCAGGGAAGAACCCTCTTTAATATTATATCATAGCCTCTTTATTCAATCATCCCCAAATTAATTCCGGGCTTATATTACTACCAATAGATATCAAAAAGCCCCGCCTGCCAGGAGAGCCAGTATTCCTGCAGCGGGGCTTTGCCAAAAATAATTCTTGAGAAGATTTATCTTTTCTTACAGACGCTTTACCTTTATCAGGGCAGGCTCGCCATTTAATTCGAATTCATCGGCTTCTTTCAGGTCCGACTCCTCGACCGAAATGATTTCATCAGCCAGAGTCTCCTCGCTGATATAATCATGGAATTGCTCTACCGCCCTGTCTATCTCCTGGCTGCTGGAATAGTATATTTTTATTCTATCCAGCACATCGAAATCATGCTTTTTACGCAGATTCTGGACCCTGGAGATGAATTCCCGCGCATATCCTTCTGCTTTTAGTTCGGGAGAGAGCTCTGTTTCCAGAATTATGAACTCGTTATCCTCCATGCCGATAGAATATCCCTCACGGCTGCTAATATTGATGATGACTTCCTCTTCGCCGAAGGTAAATTTTTCCCCATCAAGATCGACGGTCAGTTTCTCTCCCGCCTCCAGCTTTTTGGCAGTCTTCCGGGAGTCCATTTCGGCCAGAGAGCCGGCGAAAAGTTTGACCTTATCGCGCAGCTGAGGTCCGACCTTTTCAAAATTGGGTTTAACTTCATATTCCATATACTGCCCGGGATCTTCAGTGTGTTCAACTTTTTTGACATTCAGTTCCTCTTTCAGCAGAGGTTTGAGCTCTGCCAGTTTATCTTTATGATCGGAAGATATGAGCACCCGGGCTATCGGCTGTCTTACTTTGAGCTCTTCTGCTTCCCGGGCTGCCCTGCCCATGGTCACCAGGTCTCGAACAAGCCCCATTCTTTCCTCCAGATCCTCCGCGATGAGCTCATTATCGGCTCCGGGATAATCCTGGAGATGCACCGATTCTGAGTCGGTCAGACTGCGGTGCACATCATCCGATATGAAAGGGGCAAAAGGAGCGATGGCCCGGGCCAGCTTCTCCAGTACCTCGTAGGTGGTCTGAAACACAGATTTCTTATCGCGGTCAAGCTCATCAGCCCAGAATCTGCGCCGACAGCGGCGAATATACCAGTTGGATAGATCTTCATCTATGAAATCCTGCAGTTCTCTGACAGCATTGGTCAGATGATATTCATCCATCTGTTTTTCAACCTCGGCCAGCGTGCTGTGCAGCCGCGATATTACCCAGCGGTCGATCCTATTTCTTTCCTCGAGGTCCACAGAAAACTCCCGGGGATCAATTTCGTCGGTATTCGCATAAAGTTTAAAGAAATAGTAGACGTTTTTAAGCGTGCGATAAAATTTGCTGTCTATCTCCTGCATCCCTTCCTCATCGAAGCGGGTGGGAGTCCAGGGAGGCGAGACCTGCAGGAGATACCAGCGCAGAACATCGGCCCCATATTTTTCGAACATGTTGAAAGGATCAACGGTATTTCCGCGCGATTTGGACATCTTTTTGCCTTCAGCGTCCAGTATAAGATCATTTACCAGCACCCTCTTGTAGGGTGATTCACCGGTTATGAATGAGGATATTGCTATCAGAGAATAAAACCAGCCTCTGGTCTGATCTATGCCCTCACATATGAAATCAGCCGGGAACTGCTCCTCAAAAACATCTTCGTTTTCGAAGGGATAATGCCACTGGGCAAAGGGCATAGAACCGCTGTCAAACCAGCAATCAATGACCTCTTCCACTCTTTGCATATCGCCGCCGCATTCCGGACATTCCAGCAGAACTTCGTCGACATAAGGGCGGTGCAGTTCGATATCCTCGGACACCTCATTGACAGCTCGCTCGCGCATCTCATCCACCGAGGCCACCGAAGTGAGTTCTCCACAGTCACAGCGCCAGATATTGAGCGGGGTCCCCCAGTAACGATTACGCGATAAAGCCCAGTCCTGAAGATTTTCCAGCCAGTTGCCGAATCTTTTTTCGCCCACAAAATCAGGATACCATTCCACGCCGTCATTATTTTCGATGAGTCTCTCCTTAATTCTGGTCATCTCGATATACCAGCTCCCCCGTGCGTAGTAAAGCAGGGGAGTGTCACAGCGCCAGCAGTGAGGATAATTGTGATCGACCTTCTGGGAGCGGACCAGCTTTTCATTATCGATAAGCCATTCGACTATGTTTTCATTGGCATCCATCACAAATTGACCTTCCCAGGGAGTGTCGGTATATTTTCCGTCTTCGTTAACAGGCTGGAGAACCGGAAGATCATATTTTTGACCCGTTTTGTAGTCTTCCTCTCCAAAAGCAGGAGCGCTGTGTACTATTCCAGTACCCTCTTCTGCGGTGACATAATCACCCAGAGTTACGTAAAAAGCGTCTTTGTCGGATTTAACCTCCACAAAAGGCATGATCTGTTCGTATTCTATACCTTCGAGCTCTTCTCCTTTAACCCGTTCAACAATCTCATAATCTTCGACAAATACCTCTTCCGCCCGGTCTTTTTCGATGTAATAAAGATCTCCCTGATAGCGGGCTTTCACGTAGGTTTTATCGGGGTGAACCGTCAGGGTCACATTGGCCGCTAAGGTCCAGGGAGTTGTGGTCCAGATGAGAAAATACTCGTTTTTATCTTTGCGCTTTACCCGGACGTAAACACTGTTGCTGGTGATCTCTTCATAACCCTGTGCCACTTCATGCGAGGCCAGGCCGGTGCCGCAGCGGGCGCAGTAAGGAAGTATTTTATGTCCCTCGTAAATAAATCCTTCCTCAAAGAATTGGTCGAGTATCCACCAGACCGATTCGATATAATCATTTTCCAGTGTGATATAGGGATCATCCATATCTATCAGATAACCCATCCGCTCGGTCATCTCACGCCACTGCTCTTCATATTCAAAGACCGATTGTCGGCACTTTTGATTGAATTCGTCTATGCCGTATTCTTCGATTTCTTCTTTGCTGTTCAGATCCAGCTCCTTTTCGACCTCGATTTCCACGGGAAGACCGTGGGTATCCCAGCCTCCTTTTCTTTTGACCATATAACCCTGCATTGTATGGTAACGACATACGGTGTCTTTTAAGGTGCGGGCGATAACATGATGAATCCCCGGTTTACCGTTGGCAGTCGGAGGACCTTCATAAAAAACATAGGGTTCGTTGTCTTTTCTCTGTTCCACACATTTTTCGAGCAGATTCATATCGTACCATTCATCGGCAATCTCTCTTTCGCGGCTGCCGGGATTCTTTTCCGGCAGGTCGGGAAATTGTGACATAGTTTATCATCACCTCTCCTCCAGGCTATCGTAATATTTTATTTATGAGTGAAATTAAAAAAAGCCCGAGCTTAAAAGCTCAGGACGATGGGGTTACCGTGGTACCACCCGAGTTGCAGCCGCAGGGCTGCCTCTCTGTGCCTTTAACGCCGGCCGCGCAAATCCCTACTGTAAATTTCGAGACTCGAGCTCAGGAAGGATATTCGTCCGCTCTGAGCCGGAGATCTTTCAGCCCGGGGGATCTCCTCTCTTGTCGACTCAGGCTGCAGATTACTATTTCCTTCGACACCTTTATTGAGATATGTCAAAAATATTTGTTCACTCCTTTATGATAAAACAATCCGGCTGATTTGTCAAGAAAAAAACTGCCGCCCGACAAAATAGAGTAGGACCAGCCTTTTACGGCTGGGACCCCTCGTCAAACTGCGCATACGGTTCTCCCGTAAACAGCTTACCGCTATTGTAGCCCCTTTCCAGGGAGTAAGTTATCATCTCCGCGTCACCGCGGATGGGTATTTTACTCCCCTCAGGACACGATGGTAAGTGATTTAAGTCCCAACTGTTTTAGTTCAGCAGTTGGGATTCTTCTATTCTGATGGTAATGAGCTTTCTTGCCTTCCTTATACGACCTTAAACGCATTCTTATCCACTCATTCAAGCTGCGAAAAAGTTTCTTAACATTGCCGTGCCCGAAATAATTCGCCCAACCGCGTATTACTGGATTGAGTCTGGCAATAATTACATCAACCGAAAACGGCTGCTGTCTTCTGGTTATATCCCTTACTTTGTCTTTGAATCTATCCAGTGCTTTTCTGCGGGGGCGCTTGTATCTCCAAGCAATGAATTCGTAACCTAAAAACTCAAAGCCTCTGCCAAAATTGGTGAGTTCAGTTTTGTCAGGGTGCAAAGTGAGGTTAAGCTTTTCCGTGATTATCTCCTCTGTAACATCCATGGCTCTTCTGGCTTTTCTCTTTGACTTTGCTAACACCACAAAATCATCCGCATAACGGACTATTTTGTAACCCCTATCGGTCATCTCTCTATCGAATTGATGCAGATAAACGTTGGCTAAAAGGGGAGATATTACGCCTCCCTGAGGTGTACCGTTAGGTGTGTCTTCAATACCATCTTCAGTCATGACTCCAGCTGTAAGCCACGACCTAATTATCCTAAGCACCCAGCCGTCATTTACCCTCTCTGTGAGGAAGTCCAAAAGCAGGTCCTGATCTATATTATCAAAGTATCCCTTAATATCGGCATCAACTACATGCTTATACCCCTGCTCTCTGTACTCCTCCACCTTCACTATCGCTTCCAGAGCTGACCTATTGGGTCTAAAACCAAAAGAGCAATCACAAAATATCTTCTCAAAGATGGGACTCAATATTCTTCTTACCGTTTCCTGAGCTATCCTATCTTTGACTGTGGGAATACCCAGCGGTCTTTCTCCTCCACTATCCTTGGGTATCATCACCCTCAGCACCGGCGAGGGCTCATAGGTTCCATTCCACAGCTGTCTGTGTAACTCCCTCATATTCTGCTTGTAATTATTCTTGAAATGTTTTATCTCCTGTCCATCTATGCCGGCACTACCCTCATTGGCAAAGACTGTGTGAGCTGCACGGTCCATGTTCCATTTGTCCAGTATCCTGTCCTTGAGTGTATAATAGGTGCACTTTACCATCTTTCACCTGCCTATCCTTCACTTACCAATCCTCCACCTAACATTACTGCTCATAGGGCCCTGTCCTTCCTGATATTATCGACCGCGTCTCTAGGCTTTTACACCAATCGCACCCTCCGATATATCATTACTCAGGTGGCTGTAATGCCGGGTTACTCTGATTTCAGGGTTATGGTTTCCCCTTCCATCCTCCTACCGGCCCCACCGGTCCTAAACCAGCGTTTAAACAGCTCTGCCCTACAAACCACTCATGTTATGTCTCAGATTTCAATAGCGTAGACATCCTTCGCTCAAGCTGACTTTATCCTCCTGCCAGTTACCTGACTATCTTCGGCTCAGCTGTCATCACTACTATGATGTCCTCTGACTTCTGTGATGGCATCACCATAGCTTTCCCGAAAGGGGTTATACCCGGGCTTATCTCTGCCGGTTTCGACAGAAACCATCACAGACCTCCCCCGGTCAATTCAGAAACCACTATCTTTTAGACCATTCCAGCCCTAATCACACCTGACTATCCTGCATGGACTCTCTCGTTTTAGCGCCTCGCGGCCCCTTATTCTCCCAAACAGGCGTCGAACTTCTCCGTTTAAATGGCGGATCGCCATAATCAGATGCCACCTCTGGTTTATATATTATTCTGGACTGGCCTTCACCTCAGACTCTCCAGATTCTGCCTCACGGCAGACACCCTGTCATTGTTGGCTTCACACACCGATACGACGAAAACAGCATGGGCAGGATTCTTATTCCACCTGCTATCTTCTGAATCTACGAGGCACACATCAAAAATGGCCCCGGATATTCTCCGGGGCCAGCAGTCTGCATCAATGCCTTTATATTTTCTTATTAGAGGAACTTCGATACGTAGGGCGAGGAGGTTTCTCCTTCTCCTTCCAATTCGATGAGATTCACCCTCAAAGAAGTGTAATAGTAATATGTTGTCAGCTCGGCCGAAGCATTCTTGACCAGCAGATCCAGCAGCTTATCTACATCAACACCGGCATTTCCACCATTTCTCTAGCTACATTGGCCATAAAATGAATTCCTCCAGTTAGTGAATTTTTATCATTCATAAATTTCTCAATAAGATCTTCTCCATTTTAGCTGGTTTGATATAGCTTCAGTCAAATTCATAATGTTTATTATCGGATAATAATCACTAAATAAATCATACCTTACTCTGGAGAAAAATGATGTAAAAAAGTTATAAATAATAATTGTTTTTATTAAAAGCCAGCTTTTTCCAGGGCATCTTCTACCGCCTCCTGCCAGAGTTCTGAGCTTCCGGTCGCTCCAGTATAGGTCTCCACTTCGTAGGTGTCAGCTTCTTTCATGCGGGCTGCTATCTCCTCCTGCGCTGCGTGAAACTCCTCCCAGCCATAATCTTCATCCTTAAATTGATCACCGGAAATCTCTTCCAGCCTGAGATCCTCTATCCTGTAGCCCTCGGGAGCCTCTTCATCAACTTCGACAGTAACCCGGGCCACACCCCAGCCCCGTTCAACTATGCTGGAAATGCCCATGAAAGTTCCCGAAAAATATTCCTCTCCTTCAGCACGGGCCAGGGCCATCTCCACCGCTTCGATAGCTTTTTCGCTGGTGTTGGTCGCCCCGCTGATGACCTCGACCTCTGAATCATTGGCTTCGACAAATTTCTGCGGGAGTAATTCCATGGCTTCATGCCATTCTTCCCAGTCATAATCATCGCCTTTTTCCCGGGCCATTTCATCATACTCCGTCAAATCAACTCCCACAATCTCGCCGTTGCTGAGGCTGACTTCAGCTTTAACGTATCCGTTTTCATCAGCCTGAGAAAACCCCTGATAAAGTTCTGCTGCCATAATTTCGCCGGCATGAATTAAAGTTCCTCCCAAAACAAAGACAAATAGAAAGGCTGTTATCAAGAAAAACCCCTTTAATCCTTTTCCTTTCAATTTCTATGCCTCCTTTGCTCAGCTATATTCCTGATTATTTGTCTTTCTTAGAATTCTAAATCATAAATCCGGCAGGAGGTTTTACTCAGATGTTTGCTCCCGCCGGATTTGTTCATTCTCCTTATTTAAACAGCCAACTGTATTATAAAACCATCATACTTTTCATGCCTTCTCTAAATTTACCGCCGTAACTTTGAGTTCAGGTATCATGGCTTCAGGATCTAATTCGTCATGGGTAAGTCGATTGGCCGGACTTTCAGCGTAATGAAAAGGCATGAAAACCTGGCCGGGAGCTACAGTATTCCCGATTCTGGCATAAGTTTCCACCTCTCCCCGGCGCGAGGTTACTTTAACCCTATCTCCCTGGCTGACATCCAGCTTTTCGGCATCCTGTTCATTTACCTCCACATAGCCATCGCTTTCAAATTCATCGATTGCCTTCGAATTTCTGGTCATGGTGCCGGTATGATAATGATACAGCATGCGGCCTGTCATCATCACGTGGGTGAAGTCCTCATCTTCTATACCTTCTACAGGCGGCTGATAATGAACGGGATGGAATTTGCCCAGGCCGCGGGCGAACTCCCCCTCGTGCAGGAATTTAGTGCCGGTATCATCTCTGTCCTGGCAGGGCCACTGCAGACGCTCATCTTCCAGCCTGTCATAATAGATGCCGCCGTAAATGGGAGTGAGATCAGCTATCTCTTCCATTATCTCGGCTGTATTTTCGTATTCCATCTCATAACCCATCGCCTGCGCCAGCTCGGAAATGATCTGCCAGTCGGGTTTGGCCTCCCCGGGAGGATCGACTGCCGGTCTTATCTTCTGAATTCTGCGTTCAGTATTGGTTTTTGTGCCCTCTTTTTCGGCAAAACAGGCCGCCGGCAGTACTACATCGGCATATTCTGCCGTATCGGAAAAGAATATATCCTGAACTACTGTAAATTCATTATTTTCCAGAGCTTCGATCACATGCTTTTGATCGGGGTCGGAGAGAACAGGATTTTCTCCCATGATATAAAGCCCTTTAACATCTCCCTCTTCACAGGCGTGGAAAATTTCCACCACCGTAAGACCCGGTTCTTCGGGAAAACCATCTACATCCCAGTAATCAGCGAACTTCTTTCTTATATCCTCATCGGTCACATCCTGATAACCGGGGAATACGTTGGGCAGACCTCCCAGGTCACAGGCGCCCTGAACGTTGCTCTGGCCCCGCAGGGGATTAACACCCGTGCTCTCGCGACCGACGTTACCTGTCATCATCGCCATACAGGCCAGAGAAGTGACATTGCCCGTGCCCGAAACGTGCTGGGTAATCCCCATGGCATAATATATGGCTCCTCGGTCCGCCCGGCCGTAAATTTCTGCAGCTTTTTTAATCTTTTCGGCCGGAACTCCGGTGATCTCCTCAACCCGGGCGGGATTATATTCCTCTACAACCTCTTTCAGCTCGGCAAAATTCTCGGTTCGATCCTCGATGTATTCCTCATCCTGCAGGTCTTTTTCCAGAATTACGTGCATGATACCGTTTATGAGCGCAGCATCAGTGCCGGGATAGGGCTGCAGAAAAACATCGGCCTCCTCGGCCAGCTCTATGCGCCTGGGGTCGGAGACGACCAGATCAGCACCGCTGCGGACCGCCTTTTTGATGCGGCTGCCTATAACCGGGTGATTCTCGGTGGGATTGGAACCGGTGACAAAAAAGGCATCGACGTTATCAATTTCCTCTATGGAATTGGTCATCGCTCCACTGCCAAAACTTTTGGCCAGACCGGCCACAGTGGAGGAGTGTCACAGACGGGCGCAGTGATCGACAGTATGAGTGCCCATCACCGCCCTCATAAACTTCTGCATGAGAAAGTTTTCCTCGTTTGAACAGCGCGCCGAGGTAAGACCTGCCAGAGCCTGAGGTCCGTGCTCCTCTTTGATGCGAGAGAAATTATCAGCGGTGTATTCGAGAGCTTCCTGCCAGCTGACCTCCTCGAATTCTCCTGTCTCTTCATCCTTGATCAGCGGTTTGGTCAATCTATCGGGATCGTCAAGGAAATCATACCCAAATCTCCCTTTTACACACGTCTCGCCCAGGGGATTGGGCAGGCCTTCCCGGCTGACCCCTTCCACTTCAACAACCTCATTATCCCGGGTTTTGAGATCCAGCTGACAGCCCACACCACAGTAACCGCAGGTGGTCTCGGTATGTTCCAGCTGATAATCACGGCCCCTGCCCTGAGAAGGCTTGAACTGCAGAGCTCCGGTAGGGCACTGCTGAACACATTGACCGCAAAAAACGCAGCTTGACTCATCGCTGCCCAGATCCTTCTTGAGAGCAGAACCAACCCGGGCCGAAAAGCCCCTTTCCACAAATTCGATGGCATCAGAACATTGAACCTCGTTGTCAACCCTGACACAGCGGCCGCAGAGAATACATTTGTCAGGATCATGCTCGATGAAAGGATTATCCGATTCTATCTCGAAACGAGGGGTTTCTTTGGGAATGCCAAGGGATTCATCCTCAATCTCCACGTCATAATGATAGGCCATATCCTGCAGCTTACAGCTTCCATCCGCTTCACAGGTCATGCAGTCGTTGGGATGATCTGAAAGCAGAAGCTTCACAACCAGCCTGCGCGACTGAAAAAGTCTTTCATTTTCCTCTTCATCGGCGGAGATATTCATGCCTTCCCGAACCGGCGTGGTACAGGAAGGAAAGAGCTCGCCGGAATTTTCGTCCTCAACCAGACACAGGCGGCAGGCTCCGACATTGCTCAGATGAGGATGATGACATAGGGTGGGAATATCATATCCGTGCTCGCGGGCAGCCTCCAGTATGGTCGCATCTTCGGCCACCTCGTGTTCATTGCCATTTATAGTGATCGTCGCCATTTTATCAGACTCCTTTTTTGGCTTTTTGGCATTGTTTTTTCAGTTTCGAAAAAAAACTGGTATTGACCCTATACTTAATTAAAACTCGTAAATCTTACTCCCGATAATGATGCAGCCCGTCAGTTAAACCCCGACTTCTTCGCGCTGACCGGGCACTATCTCTATAGCGTCAAAGGGACATTCATCTAGGCAATTTCCACAGCGAATACAGGCATCATCAAAAATCCTGTAGGGATCTTCACCCGGTTCTCCCTCGATAGCATCGACCGGACATATCTGACGGCAGCGGTCACAGGCCTGACACTCCTCATCGATGATGTGATAGAAAATCAGGTTCTGACATACGCCGGCAGGACAGGATTTTTCATAAATATGAGCTTCGTATTCATCGCGAAAATATTCAATTGTACTCAGCACCGGATTGGGTGCTGTCTGCCCCAGGCCGCAAAGAGAGGTGTCGATTATCCTCTCTCCCAGCTCTTCTAAGAGTTCGATATCTCCTTTTCTGCCCTCGCCAGAAGTTATTCTCTCCAGAATTTCCAGCATCCGGCGGGTTCCCAGCCGGCAGGGAGGACATTTTCCACAGGATTCATCCTGGGTGAAATCGAGGAAAAATTTGGCCACATCGACCATACAGGTATCTTCATCCATTACCACCAGACCGCCTGAGCCCATAATGGAGCCGACTTCCTGCAGCTTATCGAAATCGACCGGGATGTCGAACATATCTCTGGGAATACAGCCGCCGGAAGGACCTCCCGTCTGAACAGCTTTGGCTTTTTTATCTCCGGGTATGCCTCCGCCGATATCAAAAACAACTTCCTCGAGAGATATGCCCATCGGCACCTCTATAAGTCCGGTATTGTTGACCTTGCCGACCAGCGAAAATATCTTCGTGCCGGTGCTGTTTTCGGTTCCCACAGAATTAAACCAATCGGCTCCATCTCTGATGATCAGGGGCACATTGGCATAACTTTCCACGTTGTTTATATTGGTGGGCTGTCCCCAGAGACCGCTCTCGGCTGGATATGGCGGTCGGGGGCGGGGCATGCCTCTTTCTCCCTCGATCGAAGCCATAAGTGCAGTCTCCTCACCGCAGACAAAAGCGCCGGCTCCTTCCATGATCTCGATATCAAAGCTGAAATCTGTGCCCAGAATTTCTTCGCCCAGAAGTCCATACTCGCGCGCCTGCTTCACGGCCTCAGTTATATGTTCAACCGCCAGCGGGTATTCGGCTCTAATATAGATAAAACCCTGGGAGGCTCCGATGGCATAGGCAGCTATTATCATTCCCTCCAGCACCAGATGAGGATTGCCTTCCTTGATACTCCTGTCCATGTAGGCGCCTGGATCGCCCTCATCGGAGTTGCAGATGAGATATTTGGGCTCGGAATCCTGCTGATAACAGAGATCCCATTTCTTGCCGGTGGGAAAGCCGCCGCCTCCGCGGCCCCGCAGACCGGATTCTTTGACCTCGTCTATGACATCTTCCTGCTCCATCTCCAGCAGAGCCTTTTTGAGTCCGGTATACCCGTCGACTGCAAAATAATCCTCTATATCGGTAGGAGAGATGTGACCGTTGCTTTCAAATACTATTCTACCCTGATTTTTATAAAAGGGTATATCCTGTTCTTTGATGATCTTCTCTTGAGTCTGCGGCTCCACATACTCAAGCCGCTCGATAGCTTCACCCTTTTTGATGGTCTTTTCCAGAATTTCCTCAACATCTTCCGGTTCTATATTGCAGTAAAAATTTCCTTCGGGCCGGATAACCATGAGCGGCCCCATCTCGCAAAAACCCTGGCAGCCCGTAACTTTCAGGCCGACCTCGTCAGTAATTCCTTTATCCTCCAGCTGGGTCTGAAGCTCCTCTATTACATCCTGACAGCCGCCCCCGCGGCAGCCGGTACCACCGCACATAGAAATCAATTTATCGTGACTTTCATACTCTTTTTCGGCTCTATTCTGAAACTCCTCCAGATCAGCAGCTGATTCTATGATTGACATTGTTAGCCTCCTTACTCCAGTTCATCTATTATTTCCGAAATTCTCTTTTTGGTCATATTGCCGTGAAACTCCCCATTGACCACGACAACAGGAGCGACAGCACAGGAGCCGACACATCTGGCTCCTTCAAAGGAAAATTTCCTGTCCTCAGTCACGCCCCCCTTTTCGATGCCGAGATTTCTCTCGAGCTCCTCGATCAGCATCGGGGCTCCCCGGACATGACAGGCTGTGCCCGTACATACCACAATATGATTTTCTCCCAGCGGTTTCAGGCGAAATTCGTTGTAAAATGTAGCCACGCCGGAAAGCTGGGCCAGCGAGGTGTCCATAAGCTCAGAAGCCCTGACCATGGCCTCTTCGGGCAGCCAGCCGTAGGTCAGCTGAATATCCTGCAGCACGGGGATCAGGGGAGATTTTTTCTCGCCGCCCCGGGAATATTTTTCGACTATCTCATCAACTTTTTCCAGTTCGAATTCCACTTCCAAATTAACTCACCTCCGAAAAGACTTAATTTGTAAGACAATTTTTTGTATTTTTTTTAGTCAAAAACTTTTGCCCGACCCTGAGTCTCAGCAAAGACAAAATAAAAAACCACATAAACCCGGTGCTATTAAAAATATTCGAGAGTTAAAATTAAAATCCTGCTGGCCTCGACAAAACATCGGTGTTTAGAATCAAAAATATTTTAGAATCTTCTTGTTATCAGTTGATAGATATCGTATAAGATCACTAGCATGACAATAATGGCTGAAAGATATAAAGCAAAGTGATACTCGAAATTTTTCGAAACTCAGGTTAAGTCCCTGGCCAAAAAATAGTGTCCCCGGCCTTCTTTATTTTTAGGCCGGGGATCGAGGTTTCAAATATGATTTCTCATCCTTCGAGCTCATCTATCCGGGCTTTGATCTGTTCCATCTCCTGTCTGTACTCTTCAAGCTTATCGCGCTCTTCCTGTACTATCTCATCGGGGGCTTTTTCCACGAAATCATCGTTGGCGAGCTTGCCCCGGGCCCGTTCAATTTCAGCTTCCACTTCCGATTTTTCTTTTTCAAGTCGAGCAATCTCCTGATCTATATTTATCATCTCTTCCAGCGGCAGTATTATCTCAATTTCTCTCACCACAGCCGTGGCAGCTTTTTCAGGGCGTTCAGCAAACTCCCCGGCTATCTGGATTTCATCTACACCTGCCAGCTCGGCAATATAATCCCGCCCGTTTTCGAGAATATCCTGATATTCATCGCCCGCAGAGAATAGAGCCTTGATGCCGCGGCCGGGATCGACATTCATTTCATTCCGGATATTGCGGATTGATCTGATAACTTCCTGTAAAATTTGCATATTTTCACAGGCCTCAACGTCAAAACATTCCCCCCTGATTTTCGGCCAGTCCTGCAGCATGATGCTTCCCTCGCTGCCGGGAAGTTTCTGCCAGATCTCCTCAGTTATGAAGGGCATGACAGGGTGGAGCAGTTTCAATATCTCACCCAGAAGGTACTGCCCCGTCCGGAGCGCTGTCTGTTTTTCCTTTTCATCTTCGGCATCGTATAGATGCGGCTTTATCAGCTCAAGATACCAGTCACAGAACTCACCCCAGATAAAGTCATAGAGGGTCTGGCTTACCTCACCGAAGAGAAACTTCTCCATATTGGTGTTTATATCATCGACTATCTCGTTAAATCTATGCAGCATCCAGCGCGAAGCCGGGCTGATCTTTTCGCTGTCTTCCGGCAGGCTCTTCGGCGTATCCTCCTCCAGATTCATCAGCATAAAACGGGAGGCGTTCCAGATCTTGTTGGCAAAGTTGCGGCTGGCCTCCAGCCTTTCCTCGCGAAATCTGCGGTCATTGCCGGGGGTGGAGCCGGTTATGAGCATGAAGCGAAGCGTATCGGCACCATAGTCTTCTATAACATCGAGAGGATCTATGCCGGTTCCCAGCGATTTGCTCATCTTACGGCCATCGCTGGCCAGTATTAAACCGTGGACATAAACATTGGAAAAAGGAGGTTCATCCATATTATATATGCCTGTGAAGATCATCCGGGCGACCCAGAAGAAAATTATATCGCGGCCGGTTACCAGCACCTCGGTCGGATAAAAATACTCCAGGTCTTCTGTTTCCCCGGGCCAGCCCAGCGTGGAAAAGGGCCAGAGTCCGGAGCTGAACCAGGTATCGAGCACATCCTCTTCCTGTTCAAGATTTTCGCTACCGCATTCACTGCAGTTTTCCGGCTCTTCTCGGGCGACATTTTCCGCCCCGCAGTCCTGACAGTACCAGACGGGGATGCGGTGTCCCCACCAGAGCTGACGGGAGATACACCAATCCTCGATGTTCTCCATCCAGTTCATATAAACCCGTTCAAATCTCTCGGGAACGAAGTTTACCTCTCCTTCTTTAACCGCTTCAATGGCCGGCTCGGCCAGAGGTTCCATCTCGACAAACCACTGTTTGGAGATCATCGGTTCCACAATCTCATCACAGCGATAACAGTGGCCGACGGCATGTTCGTGATCTTCCACTTTCTCCAGAAGATCGGCCTCTTTTAAATCTTCAATAACCTGTTCTCGACACTCCTGGCGGCTTAACCCGACATATTCACCCGCTTCGGCGCTCATAAAACCCTGATAATCGATGACCTGAATTTTTTCCAGGTCGTGACGCTCACCTATTTCAAAATCATTGGGGTCGTGAGCCGGGGTCACTTTGACCATGCCCGTACCAAAATCGCTGTCCACGAATTCATCCTTTATTATAGGGATCGGCCTCTCCATCAGCGGCAAAATCACCGTTTTACCTGTATGCTGCTGATATCTCTCATCATCGGGATCGACAGCCACAGCAGTATCTCCCAGCATGGTCTCGGGCCGGGTGGTGGCCACTGTTATATAACCGGAATCATCCGCGAAAGGATACCGTATATAATAAAGTTTGCCGGTCTCTTCCTCGTGTTCTACCTCCAGATCGGAGAGGGAGGTTTCACAGTCAGGACACCAGTTGACTATGTAATCCCCCCGATATATAAGACCGTCCTCATAAAGCCTGACAAAAGCTTCCCTTACAGCTTTAGAACATCCTTCATCCAGGGTGAATCTTTCTCTGGTCCAATCACAGGAGGCGCCCAGTTTCCGGATCTGATCGGTTATTTTGCCCCCGTACTCTTCCGTCCAGTCCCAGGCTTTATCCAGGAATTTTTCCCGGCCGATCTGCTCTTTGCTCAGTCCCTCTTCTCTTATCTGTTCGACCACCTTGACCTCGGTGGCTATGCTGGCATGATCCGTTCCCGGCAGCCAGAGCGTATTATATCCCTGCATCCGCCGCCAGCGGATGATAATATCCTGAAGCGTGCTGTCCAGTGCATGCCCCAGATGCAGCTCGCCTGTGACATTGGGAGGAGGCATCATGATCGTAAATGGGGTCTTATCTTCATCAGCTTCCGGCGTGAAATAACCCTCCTTCTCCCAGAATTCGTACCATTTCTCTTCTACCTGATGGGGATTATAAGTTTTGGGCAGCTGTTCGCTCAATTTAATATCACTCCCTGTTTGGTCTATAATTTTTATCCAAAAAAGAAAATCCCTCTCATCCGTTCAGGACGAGAAGGATTATCGCGTTACCACCCGAAATTTCAGCCCGGAGCTAAACCTGCCGGACCGACACTCAATCTCGATAACGGCATAGCTGCCGACCATCGCTAATCTATTCCTTTAATTATCACTCGAAATTTTCACGATGGCAGTTCCAGGACGACTTGACTCTATCCCGGGAGCCGAAAGACCTTGCAGCCGCGGGTCTTTCTCTCTTCTGAAAATAATCCATCTTCCCGGGGACAGAGCTACTGCTTCCCATTACCACTTTTAGATTTAATTTTCTATTTTCAGCGAATCAGCTATACTCTGTACTTCACCGTAATAGTCATCAAAAAGCTGCTCCACAGCAGTATAGGTCAGAGTTATGGCCTGCTCATCGTTTTCCACGATCATCCATTCCTGCCAGACCAGAGATTCATCATCATTCATCTGACCTCTGTATCTCACCTTGATACCAGCTTCACCTGCCAGCTCAACATTTTCCCTGGCTATCAACTCAAAATCATCTATCCGGCTCTCAACATCTTTTATTATTATATCAGCATATTCCTCAGCTGTAAACTCAGCCGCAAGCCTCTCCACAGCCACATTAACACTGGCAGTGTGGCGGTAGCCTTCTATCTCCCCCGGGTCGATCTCTTCCGGTGCGAGATAGATGAACTCCTCAATCTGCTCACCGATATCCTGATCGATCAGCTCCCAGGAAGAGGGAATATCCATGCTAAAATTATCACCGTTATAGCTGCTTCGAGCCTCGATCGGAATGTTATAAATGGAGGCTGCTGAGAGAAAAAACAGCAGCAGGAAAAGAACCAGAATCTGACTCCGGGCTGTTAGATTCTTCAAAATGATATTTTTGATCCTATATCTGTTCATAAAAGACCTTCCCGGATTGAATTTTTTTGATCGACAGAGGTCCATTTTATCAGCCGCCGCAGTGGCTCCCGCTGACAACTTCTTCTTTTTGTCCCTGTCTTTCATGATGGATGGGGCGAGAAACCTGCCCCCATTTTTTCGCCTTTTTTTCTAAATCAGAGGCCACCGGCTCTTCGAGAACCTCTTCAGCTCCTTCATGCGTGGGATCGGCTCCGACTTTCTGCACAATTCTGCGCAGCTCTTCAGGATTATCTATGATCGGGCAGGGCCTGTAGAGATTATCGTTAAAGGGAGCTTCTTTCTGGTATTCCTCGAATAGAGGATTTTTGAGCACCTCGACCAGGGGTTTGCCCTTGATATTGTCAACTGCAAAATGTACAAAAGCGCAGGGCTCAACATCGCCGCTGGCATTAATATGGAAATATCTTCTTCCTCCGGCAATGCAGCCATCGGTAAAATGCCCATCATTCCAGAAATCGACCATAAATAGCGGATAATTGGTCCTCAGATCGGGAATGCTTTCCACCAGCTCTGAACGCTGTTCGGGAGTTATCATCAGATCCGTATTGGGATTCTTGCCGATCGGCACATAGTGAAAAAGCCAGGTGTAATATGCGCCTTTATCTATCAGGGCCTCCACAAATGAGCTTCCTTCGGTTAAGAGATGGCAGTTTTTTCTGGTAACAGTAAAGCTTGTGCCAAAAAGCACACCTCTCTCTCTGAGATGTTCCATGGCATCTTCTATTTTGCCAAAAGTACCCGATCCCCTGCGGTCATCGGTATATTCTTCAAAACCTTCCAGGCTCAAAGTGGGGCTCACATTGCCGACACTGGCGATCTTATCTGCCATCTCCTCATCTATTAAAGTACCGTTGGTGTACATCATAAAGACACAGTCCTGATGCTTTTCAAAGATATCGAATAGATGAGGATAAACCGTGGGTTCACCACCGGAGAGAACAAAAAAGTATATACCCAGTTCCTTGGCTTCTGTGATTATCCTATCTATCTCGGAAAAAGAAAGCTGTTCTGAATCCTCATACTTTCCAGCCCAGCAGCCCTCGCAGTTCAAATTGCAGGCGCTGGTGGGATCCAGAAGGATGGTATAGGGCACAGAAGCCCCCAGTTCGCTGCTCTTTTCCTTTCGATAGGAGGTCCCCAGCAGCGTAGCGTTGACAAAAAATGTTTTGGCCAGATTTTCCTGAAATTTGGGAGCCAGGTCAGTCGCCCTGTCGATATAATCGTAAATGACCGGATTTTCTTTCGTCATCGTCTCGACCTTCTCCAGGGCTCTTTGATAGGTTTCAACCTGATTGATTTTTTTAGCCAGCGTCAATATTTTGGAAAAGTTGCTCTTGGGATCCTGCCTGATATATTTTAATCCTGTATCTACAATTTTTTCAGCAGCCATCTTTTTGACCAGATCGAATGTTGAAGACATAAAAATCCTCCTTTTTAAAAAAAGGCCTAACCCCTTGCCTGTAAAAGATCTGATCTGATATTCCGGCTATCAGCAAATAATAGCCTATCTATGAGACGGATAATATATGATATATCTTGATTGATCTATTTCTTATTCGTCCCCGGCTTGATCTTCCCACTCGAAACTGCTCAGAATTCTCTGCATCTCCTTTTTGTCATCCTCCGATAGCTGGGAAAGAAATTGATCTATCAATTCTTCAGTTTCCTCCTGATGGACATCAAAACACCCCTGACCTTTCTCGGAAAGACTGACCTCTACTACCCTTCTATCCTCCTGAGATCTTTCTCTTTCCACATAATTCTGCTCATAAAGTCTGTCGAGAGTGCTGGAAATAGTTGTAAGGGGAGCGGAAACCTTATCAGCAAGATTGGAGATAGTCATCTTTTCATTACGGCCCAGTATTTCGATGATATAATGCTCCTGCAGGCTCAAATCCATCTCAATTGCTTCCGATGAGAATTTGTTCAAAAGCTCCTCCATCAGTTTTCGGAAAAACTTATGGAGGACACTCTCCCTGCTCTCCTCAGTTGTGCTCATGCTTCCACCTCCCTCGATTATTACCCGAAAAATACATTTCCTAATTCGTATTTTTATTTTATCAATCTCAGGCTAAATTGTCAAATTATTGGTGTAATTATAAAGCTTATGCTAATATTTTTCGAACCCAAAGAGGAGGCGGATTTTGAAAAAGTTATGCTTATGTTAAAAAGCTGAAAACAAGCCCCGGTCCTCTGAGAAGAGTATAACCGGGGCTGGATGCATCATTTATTCAAATTTTTAATTGATATTAGCTGACATGTTTCCTGGCTGCTATTTTTTCAAATCAGAAAATACATCCGAAATAATTTTATCCCTGTCTTCACTTCTCTCTCTGAAAGCCAGCAGAGGAGCCTCCCAGAGGAGCTCATGAGAGCCTGTGCTGCCGGTAGCATTATATATCATTTCCAGCTCGGCAGGTTCAGGAATACAATTTAGCTGGACCTTCATCTCTCTATCCCACTGACGCTTTTCATCGCAGTGACCGTGTCTTCCCAGTACAGCTATTTTATCGGAACTCTCCTGCAGAAACTCCAGCTCATCCTTTTCCTTCTTAGATAAAACCAGAAGCGGTATTTCTCTCTGCCTGGCAAGCTTTTTCAATTCCTCAACTATCAATTTTTCCCTTTCAGAACGCTTTTTGTCGCTGTTATCGCCAAACTCGATCGCTTCGAGATAATCGATTATCAGAAAATCAAAATCAGGAAAATGATCGCTGCAGAGATTTTGAATCTCAGCCACAGTTAGCTCTTCCTGATGAAATACATTGAGATTCTCGCTCTCTATCTGCTCCTGGAATTTCCTGGCGCTTTCATTGATCTTCAGCGTGTATTCATTATCTTCAGTCATTTTCTCGTCACTGCTATCCTCATCCAAAAGCCCCGAATTAGCCCTGTTATCACCATTTCTGAACAGGGGTATACCGGTATCGAGATGGATAAATCTTTTTCCCAGCTCTCCCAGATCCTCATCGAGAGTCAGAAAGAGGATACTATCCTCGTGGTTCAACATGCGCTGATGAGCTAAATTTACGGCGAGAGAAGTTTTTCCTACGTGGGCTGGGCCGGCCAACAGAGTGATTTCTCCGGGAGCTATTAATTCAAACTTCTTATCGAGATGCTCATATCCAGTATCCATGATATTATACCTCCATTAACATTGATCCTGGCCTTTAAAAGGCATCAGGCAGATTTCTTTTTATATGCCTCCAGCCCGACAAATACACCGGCAAACGGACTTTCCGGAAACCAGAATGACTGAGGAGGATAGTATTGTTGCAAACTGTTCTTAACAATAATTATACCCTTATTTAGATATTTTTGCAAACATTATTTTCAAAGTTAAATCGCGCTTAGGACTCCTCTGTCGAAATTAACAGTCCTAATACAGCTGTATATAGGCGTTTTTCAGGATATTTCCAACTAAAAAAAACCGAGGCAAAGGCCTCGGAATGGTGTAGGGTAATAAATTTTCAGGGAGATGGTACCCTAACAGCAGCATACAGGAGGAGTGTTAAGTGTTCGACCAATTAGTACCGGTCAGCTCAATGTGTTGCCACACTTACACCACCGGCCTATCGACCTGGTAGTCTTCCAGGGGTCTTAGCTCTTATGAGCGGGATACCTAATCTCAAAGGAGGTTTCGCGCTTAGATGCTTTCAGCGCTTATCCCTGCCACACGTAGCTATCCAGCTTGCCCCTGGCGGAACAGCTGGTACACCAGCGGTGTGTCCATCCCGGTCCTCTCGTACTGGGGACAGCTCTTTTCAGGTATCCTGCGCCCGCGACGGATAGGGACCGAACTGTCTCACGACGTTCTGAACCCAGCTCGCGTGCCGCTTTAATGGGCGAACAGCCCAACCCTTGGGACCTGCTTCAGCCCCAGGATGCGACGAGCCGACATCGAGGTGCCAAACCTCCCCGTCGATGTGAACTCTTGGGGGAGATAAGCCTGTTATCCCCGGGGTAACTTTTATCCGTTGAGCGACGGCAATTCCACGCTATACCGCCGGATCACTAAGCCCTGCTTTCGCACCTGCTTGACCTGTATGTCTCGCAGTTAAGCCCCCTTATGCCTTTACACTCTTCTCGTGCGATTTCCATCCGCACTGAGGGGACCTTTGGGCGACTCCGTTACAATTTGGGAGTCGACCGCCCCAGTCAAACTGCCCGCCTGACAATGTCCTGTGACCGGATTTACGGCCGCCAGTTAGACTCCCGGTATCGGAAGGGTGGTATCCCACGGGCGGCTCCACCGGAGCTGGCGCTCCGATTTCCATGCCTCCCACCTATTCTGTACATCCGATGCCAGAAGCCAATATCAGGCTGCAGTAAAGCTCCACGGGGTCTTTCCGTCCTGTCGCGGGTAGCCTGTTTCTTCACAGGCACCACAATTTCACCGAGTCCCTGGTTGAGACAGCGCTCCCCTCGTTACGCCATTCGTGCGGGTCGGAACTTACCCGACAAGGAATTTCGCTACCTTAGGACCGTTATAGTTACGGCCGCCGTTCACTGGGGCTTAGGTTCTAGCCTTCGCACAGCCTAAATTGGCCGTGCTAAGCTTTCCCCTTGACCTTCCAGCACCGGGCAGGCGTCAGCCCCTATACATCGACTTCCGTCTTAGCAGAGACCTGTGTTTTTGATAAACAGTCGGAGGAGCCTGTGTCGCTGCAGCCGCTTTCAGCTTCAACCGTAAAGGCCTACACCTACTCGCGGCACCCCTTCTCCCGAAGTTACGGGGCCATTTTGCCGAATTCCTTAACCAGAGTTCTCTCGCGCGCCTTGGGATTCTCTCCCTGCCCACCTGTGTCGGTTTGCGGTACGGGCGCCATAAGACTTGCTAGCGGGTTTTCTTGACAGTTAGGGATCAACCGCTTCACCCCCGAAGGGGCTACTCATCACGCCTCAGCGTCGACAGCACGGATTTTCCTATGCTGTCTGCCTACACGCTTATGCAGAGCTCCATCTCTCTGTGGGTCTACCCCTCTGTGTAACCGCTTCACTCAAACGCCTTACGGCGGCACAGGAATATTAACCTGTTGTCCATCACCTACGCCTTTCGGCCTCGGCTTAGGACCCGGCTAACCCTGAGCGGACGAGCCTTCCTCAGGAAACCTTGGGCTTTGGGCGAAAAGGATTCTCACCTTTTTTATCGTTACTCATGCCAGCATTCTCGCTTCCGTACAGTCCACTGCTCCTTGCGGTACAGCTTCAATCCGTACGGAACGCTCTCCCTACCGCCAGTGGATGAAAATCCACTGACCCGCAGTTTCGGTGGCAGACTTTAGCCCCGATACATTTTCGGCGCGAAGTCACTCGACTAGTGAGCTGTTACGCACTCTTTAAATGAGTGGCGGCTTCTAGGCCAACATCCTAGCTGTCTTCGCGACCTCACATCCTTTTCCACTTAGTCTGCACTTGGGGACCTTAACTGGCGGTCTGGGTTGTTTCCCTCTTGACTGCGGAGCTTATCCCCCGCAATCTGACTCCCGCCAAAAATCTCTGTAGGCTTCGGAGTTTGAATGGATTCGGTAGCCTTATTTGGCCCCTAGTCCAATCAGTGCTCTACACCCACAAAGTCTTGACGAGGCTAGCCCGAAAGCTATTTCGGGGAGAACCAGCTATGGCCGGGTTCGATTGGCCTTTCACCCCTATCCACAGCTCATCCCATGGCTTTTCAACGCCAATGGGTTCGGGCCTCCACGAGGTGTTACCCCCGCTTCACCCTGTCCATGGATAGATCACCCGGTTTCGGGTCTGCGCCGTGCAACTTACGCCCTCTTCAGACTTGCTTTCGCTGCGGCTTCGCCTGTTGCGGCTTGACCTTAACGCTGCACAACGCAACTCGCTGGCCCGTGCTGCAAAAAGTACGCGGTCAGGCTTTAAATAGCCCTTCCACTGATTGTAGGCTTACGGTTTCACATTCTCTTTCACTCCCCTTCCGGGGTTCTTTTCACCTTTCCCTCACGGTACTGGTCCACTATCGGTCACCTGGCGGTATTTAGCCTTGGAAGGTGGTCCTCCCAGCTTCCCACAGGTTTTCCCTTAGCCCGTGGTATTCCGGATGAAGCCAAAAAGCCTTCCTCCCTTTCGTCTACGGGGCTTTTACCCTCTACGGCCTGTGTTTCCACACAGTTCGACTAGAGATTCCAGTCCTTTCCTGTCCCTGCAGGAACAGATAGCTTCATCCTCAACCCCCTATCGGCAACGGCTGCAGCCTTTGCCACCGATAAGGTTTGGGCTAATCCCCTTTCGCTCGCCGCTACTGAGGGACTCTCATTTTGATTTCCTTTCCTCGAGATACTAAGATGTTTCAATTCTCCCGGTTCCCCTGTATGGGCTACTTCCTTCACCCATACATGCCAGGGGTTTGCCCTGGCGGGTACTCCCATTCGGATATCCCCGCATCTACGCTTGCTTGGCAGCTCCACGAGGCTTTTCGCAGCCGGCCACGTCCTTCTTCGGCCCCAGGTACCAAGGTATCCACCGTAAGCCCTTGGTTTACTTAACTTCCTCCTGTATGCTGTTGTCAAGGTACCATCAGACAAAAAATAAACCGAGGGCTTTTACAAACCCTCAAAAGTAAATCAGCAGCTTTTTCACACGTCCCTGCCCTCTAAGAAGGTTAGCTCCTTAGAAAGGAGGTGATCCAGCCGCACCTTCCGGTACGGCTACCTTGTTACGACTTCACCCCCCTCGCCAGGTCCACCCTCAATTCTCGCAAGAATCTTCGGGTGCACCCAACTCGGGTGGTGTGACGGGCGGTGTGTACAAGGCCCGGGAACGTATTCACCGCGACATGGTGATCCGCGATTACTAGCGATTCCAGCTTCATGCAGGCGAGTTGCAGCCTGCAATCCGAACTGAGACCGATTTTCCGGGATTGGCTACACCTTGCGGCTTCGCTCCCCTTTGTATCGGCCATTGTAGCACGTGTGCAGCCCGAGGCATACAGGGCATGAGGACTTGACGTCATCCCCACCTTCCTCCGGCTTTCACCGGCGGTCTCCTTAGAG